>CAYTWJ010000231.1:0-5757 GCA_964442055.1 uncultured Rhodospirillaceae bacterium
GGCGGCCGCGTCGCCGTGCGCGAGGCGACCGTCATGCAGCAGCCGTTCTGCACCCTGTTGCATTTCGACCGCCAGGCGGTACGCGCCGATCCGCGCGTCCTCGTGGTCGCGCCGCTATCCGGCCACTATGCGGCGCTGCTGCGCGACTTGGTGCTGGCGCTGCTGCCGGGGCACGACGTCCATGTCACCGACTGGATCAATGCGCGCGACGTGCCGCTGGCGGACGGACCGTTCGGCGGCGACGACAACATCTCGTACCTTATCGCGCATCTGCGCCGTCTCGGGCCCGAGACGCACGTCATCGCACTGTGCCAGGCGGCGGTGCCGGCGCTCGCAGCCGCGGCGCTGCTCGCCGCGGCCGAGCCGCAGGCCGAGCCGCGGTCACTGACGCTGATCGCCGGGAATGTCGACCCGCGTCGCAACCCGACCCGCGTCGCGCGCTTGCTGGCGAGCCGGCCGGTCTCGTGGTTCGAGCGTACGGTCCTCGCCGAGGTGCCGGAGAGCTATGCCGGCGCCGGCCGCCGCGTCTACCCGGGATTCGTCCAGCTCGCCGGCTTGATGCTCTATCTCGGCCGCCATGTCGGCGGCCGGCTCGAATTGTTCGACAAGCTCGCGCATGACGACGGCGTCGACGCCGCGCTGCATCCCTTTTACGAGCTCTATACCGCAGTCATGGACTTGCCGGCCGAGTTCTTCCTGGACACGGTGCGATCGGTGTTCCAGGAATTCGCGCTGCCGGAAGGGCGGATGACCTGGCGCGGCCAGCCGGTGAAGCCGGCGGCGTTGCGCCGCGCTGCGCTGATGACGGTCGAAGGCGAGCGCGACGACATCGCCGCGCCGGGGCAGACATTCGCCGCCCATGACCTGTGTCCCGGCATTCCGGATGCGCGCCGCTGCCACCATCTCCAGCCCGGCGCCGGCCATTTCAGCACCTTCCACGGCCGCGCCTGGCGCAGCGACATCATGCCGCGCATCGCCAATTTCATCCGCGCGTCTTGAGGTCGCCGGCAACAGCCGGGCTCGTCAGTGGGCCGTTGCCTGCGCCGGCGTTTCTACCCGCAAACCGGCAAAGCCATGCCGTACGGCGATTGCGTTGGCGAGATCTGCCAAATCGGCATCGGTCAGCCGCCGATAGGCCAGCGGCAGGATGACACGGTTCTCCCACTCGATGTGGCGGCGTTGGGTGGCCGCCAGCATCAGCGCGTTGAAGACGAAGTCGAGCGGCATCGCCGGCAGGCGCCCCGCCGCGAGCATCTTCAGCCCGCTGCCGATCCGCCGCACCAGCACCGCGTCCGTCCGGTGGCTGCGGCAAAGCTCGGCGAGCAGCGCTTCGGCGGCGGCTTCGCCGGCGCAGCGCGCGCGCAACAGCGGAAACAGGTCCTTCTCCTCATCGGCCTCGTGCAGCGGCAGGTCGTCGGCCAGGTAGTCCAGCACTTCCCTGGCCTCCGCCGCCGCCGATGGCTGGCCGAGATCGTCAGCCAGCGCCTCGAGCCGCTGGCAGATGCCCAAGCCCCAGAAATGTTCCGCCAGAAGGATCGCCAGCGGGTCGCGAAGGTCGGCCTGGGGGTCGGGGTTCGAGCAAGCCGCAGCAGGGCGCGCCATCGTTGCCTCGTCTCCGTCGAGCGTCATTCCAGCGGGCTTTGCCGCTCCTCCGACAAGCGTGTTGTCGGTGAAGGAGCGGCAATCCCATCGGTCCGCGTGATCGCGGGGGGAGGACAGGCGATCCCGGGACCGCGCGGCTCGTTGCGAACGACTGTGCCGCCCTTGGGGGGAAGGGGGCGGGCGTTCGCCGCGACCGCCTCCGATGGGCGCTTCGACTCACCGATGCGCCATCGCAGCTACAGGCGCCGACCGCCCAGGAGGCCGAACCGGAGATTGCTTCCTCGCAGCGTTGCGCCCAAGAGAACGCCTAACACGCCACGAGCGTGCGAGAATTGATGCAAATCAACCGCGGCGAAAATTGTCGGCGGTGGCGCCCGCATAGGCCCATTCTTCGCTCGGCTCCTGACGAACCAGGGCTTAGCCGGGCACAGGCCAAGCGAAGACGCGGATCCGAGCGCACCTCGGACGCCCTACCTTGACCGAGATTAAGGCCGTGTTGCAGGCCAGCATGGTCTCCTGCCTCTACACGCATCGCCTCCGGCAGGCCCATGCTGAAACAGATCCGCATCGAGGAAGTCAAGCACGTCGCCGAGATGGCCAGGGCGGCGCGCGGCGCGCGCGACATCATGCTGAGCGAGGTGAAGGATACATCGCTCGGCGAGCCGAGGCCGGCGCGCGGCGCCCACGACATGGGGGCACCGCTCGGCTACGACCCGCTGCCGGATGACCACCCGGTGCGGGTGGCCTTGCGCGACAGCGTCACCGGCCTGTCGCAGGAGGCGCGGCGCGAACTGCGCGCGCTCGCCCGCGTCGGCATGGGCGACTATGCCCGCGGCGACTGGGAGCGCGCCCTCGCCAATGCCGCGGCGCTCACCGACGCGGTGATTGTCGGCGAGCTGCTCGAAGACGCCAACCTGCATGAACGCCTGATGAAGGGGCTCTACGAACTCAGGCAGGCCTGAAGCAGCTGCCGGCGCGAGCCGGCTGCGGAACGCCACGATCGACGGCTCGCGCGGCGGCAGGGCCGATTCTGCCCGTTCTCGCATTGGCGCTGCGCAGGACAATGCCGCCCGCCGGACGAGGGTGCTCCCATGCACGCAAATCTCGCGCTCCCCGGTTGCGACCGAGGCGTCGACGCCGCATCCGCGGTTCAGCGCAGGTAGGCCTCGGCGGCGTAGCGGCGCATCATCCGCTGGCTGTTGAAATAGTAGGCGATCTTGCTGATCGCCTCCTTCATCATCCAGATCCAGCGCGTGCGATCGTTGCGGTACAGCGGAAGGATCAGGTGCTCGAGCTTGTCGTAGAGCATGGCGGCATGGTCGACCGCGAGGTCGTGCCCGTCGCCGATCGCCCAGCCGGTAACCCCTTCGATGCAGGCCTCGATCCACCAGCCGTCGAGTACGCTGAAATTGAGCACGCCGTTGAGCGCCGCCTTCATGCCGCTGGTGCCCGAGGCCTCGAGCGGCGGCAGCGGCGTGTTGAGCCAGACGTCGGCGCCGGCGGCAAGCGTCTTCGCCATCGCCATGTCGTAGTTGGCGAGAAACGCCGAAGGCACGTCGCCGGCGAGGTCGCGCATGCGGGCGTGGATCTGGGCGATCAGAGCCTTGCCCTGGGCGTCTTGCGGATGCGCCTTGCCCGCGATCACCAGCTGGAACGGGAAATGGCGGGCGATTGCGCGCAGCCGCTCGGTGTCGGCAAGCAAAAGCTCCGGCCGCTTGTAGCCGGTCATGCGCCGGGCGAAGCACAAGATCGGCTTGTCGGGATCGAATGACACGCCGGCCAGCTTCTGGACCGTGGCCACGAGATCGTGCTTGGCCTCCTCGTGCGCACGCCAAACCGCCTCGTCCGCGAGGGTATCGGCGCCGACCAGGACCTCGGGCTCGTGGCGCCACTGCGGCATCTGCTCGTCGTAGAGCCGGCCGAACGCATAGTGCGTCCAGGTGCCGGCATGCACGCCGTTGGTGATCGCCCGGACGTGATAGCCCGGGAACATGTGGTTGGTCACCTCGGCGTGCCGGCGCGCGACGCCGTTGATATAGCCCGACAGATTGAGGGCGAGCCGGGTCATGTTCAAGCGGTCGGCGCCGGCAAGCAGCTTGAGCTCGCCGATGTCGATGAGGTCGCCGAGCAGGCGCTCGGCCAGCGGGTAGGGAAAGCGGTCGTGCCCCGCCTCGACCGGCGTGTGGGTGGTGAAGATGCAGAGCTCGCGGACGCGGCCATGGTCGAAGCGCGGCTCGCCGGGCATCAGCCTCTGCCCGGGATAGTAGCGCAACAACTCGACGGTAAGCAGTGCCGCGTGCCCCTCATTCATGTGATAGGTGTGGATGCGGAAGCCGATTGCCTGCAACAGCCGCACGCCGCCGATCCCGAGCACGATCTCCTGCTTCAGCCGGTAGGACTCATCGCCGCCGTAGAGCGCGGCGGTGATCGCACGATCGGCCGGGTCGTTCTGATCGAGGTCGGTATCGAGGAAGAGGATCGGCACGGTGGTGCCGTAGAGGCAGCGGCAGAGATAGAGCCAGGGCCTGATCCATACTTGGCGCCCCTCGATCTCGACCGAGACCATGGCGCCGAGCGGCTCGGTCCACGCGGCGGGATCCCAGGGATCGGGGCGCTCCACCTGCCGTCCGGCGGCGTCGATCTCCTGGCGAAAATAGCCGGCGCGGCTGACCAGCGTGACGAAGACGACCGGCAGGTCGAGGTCGGCGCAGGAGCGCGCGGTGTCGCCGGCGAGCACGCCGAGGCCGCCGGCATAGGAATGGATCTCGGGGCGGACGGCGATTTCCATGGAGAAATAGGCGATATGCGTGCGTGGCAGGAACGGGTCGATCGAGTTCATGGCGGCAGCGGCTTCCCGGTCGATGGCGCTTGCAGGCTAGCCGGACCCCCGCCGCCGATGCCTTAGCCGAAGTTATGGGCCTGTGCCGCCGCGAGACACGACTCCGGGTCAAGCAGATGCGAGCTGGTCGCTTGGACAGGGCGCACGTCGCAGCGTCGCCGAGCGCGGCGTCGGCGCCGTCAGCAGCGATGCCGCGCCGGGCCTGCGGCTGCGCTACGAGATTGGGCGCGAATTCGCCCCCTACGCCAGCGTGAGCCGGACGGGCAGGCTCGCCCGCACTGCCGCCTTCGCGCGCGACGACGAGGCGGTCGACGGCCACGCCGTCAGCGCCGCAGCCGCTTCTGTTTTCGACCCGGCGGTTCCCGGCAACGCATTGAAAGTAAAAGTATAATTGCCGCGACCCGATCCGCCAGCGGATGCCGGGCGGCGGGTCAGAAAGCGGCCGCGCCGGCCGGCAATGGGGTTATGATCGCCGCGCCATGCGCGGGAACATCTGACCATGTGCGGGATTGCCGGCCTCGTCGATCGCGGCCAGCGGCTCGCGGCCGCCGAACTCGGCGCCATCGCCGAGCGGATGGCGGCCGCACTGCACCATCGCGGACCCGACGATGCCGGAGTGTGGGTCGAGGCGGAGAGCGGCGCCGCGCTCGGGCATCGCCGGCTGTCGATCGTCGATCTCTCGCCGGCCGGCCATCAGCCGATGGTCTCGGCCGACGGCCGCTTCGTCGTCTCCTATAACGGCGAGATCTACAATTTCCGCGACCTGCGCCCCCAACTCGAAGCGCGCGGCGTGCGCTTCCGCGGCCATTCCGACACCGAGGTGCTGATCGAAGGCTGCGCCGCCTGGGGCATCGAGACCACCGTCAAGCGCCTGATCGGCATGTTCGCCTTCGCCCTCTGGGACCGGCGCGAGCGCACGCTCCATCTCGTCCGCGATCGGCTCGGCATCAAGCCGCTCTATTGGGGACAGTTCGGCTCGCTCCTGCTGTTCGGCTCGGAGCTGAAGGCGCTGCGCGCCTGCCCGCGCTGGCCGGTCGAGATCGACGATGGCGCAGTCGCCGCCTACCTCAGGCACAATTACGTGCCGGCGCCTCACAGCATCTATCGCGGCGTGCGCAAACTGCCGCCGGGGCATATCCTGACCTTGCGTCCCGGCGATGCCGCTCCCGGCCTCAAGTGCTATTGGAGCGCGCGCGCCGTCGCGCGGGCCGGCGCGCTTCAACCGCATCGCTTCGACGATGCCGAGGCGGCCGAGCGTCTTGAAACGCTGCTCGCCGACGCTGTCGGCCGGCGCATGATCGCCGACGTGCCACTCG
>CAYTWJ010000232.1:0-5739 GCA_964442055.1 uncultured Rhodospirillaceae bacterium
CAGCGCCAGCGCCGCCGGCAGGCGCAACGCCACGCTTTCCTCGCGCGCCCGGCGGTCGAGCACGCGGCGCAAGCCCGCCTCGGGCAAGGCGGTGCCGTCGGCGGCCAGCTCGACGCGACCGAGAACGGCGGGCGCCTTGCCGACGCGGCGAAGGGCTGCCTCGGAAGGCGCAATATCGAGCACCAGCCCCTCGCGCGCGCGCTCGCCGGCGCGGCGCAAGCGCGCGGGCAGCATCGCCGCGAGCTCGCCCCCCCACCAGCGAAGGAAGGCGCCGATCGGCGCGAGGACGGAGGAGAGAACGCTCGACATGGCCCGCTCAGGCTTGCCACGCGGCCCGACGCCGGCGGCAGGAAAGTAGCGCGCGCATTATATTTGCGAGCCGCCGGTACCGGCCAGCCTCAAGGCGACGACGAGGTCGGGCCAGGCGGCGCCGTCGCCGCCGAGGACGCGCAGGCGCACGAGCTCGGGCAGCGCATCCGTCGCCTCGTCCCAGGCGTCGTGCCAGGCCGGCGCCTCCTCGCCCGCCAGCCGGCCGTAATAGGCGAAGGCGGCGGCACGCAATCCCTCGGCGAGCACGACCTCGCGCGGCTCGCCTTCCGGGGCCGCCGGGTCGGCCGGGCGCGGCCAGCGCAGGCTCCAGCGGGCGACCAGGCGCAAGCGGTCGCGCTCGCCGGCCAGGGCCACGCGGACGACCACGTCGCCGCCGAGCGAGAGATGCGCCGGCAGCGGGGCGAGGAAGACCAGCGCCTCGGCGCCGGCCTCGAAGGCGGCGAGCGGCTGGCCCTCGCCGTCCAGCCCGAGGCTCGGCCGCGCCTCGGCCAGGGCGCGGCGCAGGAAGCCGTGCGCGGCCTCCATCGCGTCGCGCCGCTCGCCGGCGGCGCCGGTCGCCTCCCAGACCCGGGTGCCGAAGCGGAGGCCGCCGAACAGCAGCGACAGGAACAGCCCCAGTACCACCAGGGTGACGAGCAGCTCGACCAGCGTGAAGCCGGCCTCGCCGCGCCGGCGCTGTCGCTCAAGGCGCGGCAAGACGCAGCGTCGCCAGTTCGACCGTGCGCTCGCGCCCGCGGTCGGCCCAGGTGACGGCGACCAGGACCTCGTAGAGCGCGGGCAGGTTGGCGGTGCCGGCGCCGCCGGGCTGGAAGGCGCGCACGGCGGTGCGCCAGCGGTAGCCGTCGCCGAAGTCGCCGGCCTCGTCGCCCTCGGCCAGCGGCTCGAGCCGGCCGACCGCGTCGAGCAGCGATTCGGCCCACAGCACGGCGCGGGTATAGCCTTCCGCCCGCGCGCTGCCGCGCACGGCGTCGCCCAACACCGGCAGCACGCTGCCGAGCACCAGCGCCGCGATGACGAAGGCGACCAGCGCCTCGATCAGGGTGAAGCCGCGCTCAGCCGGTGCCGCCATGACCCTCGCGCACCTCGATGCGCCCGGTCAGCCAGTCCACCACCACGTCGAGCGCGCGGCCGCCGCCGGCCAGCGCGATGCGCCCGCCGGTCGAGCTGCCGTCGGGGAAGAAGCGGATGGCGCCGACCGCGTCGTCGACGAGGTCGTCGGCGGCGGTGTGCAGCGCCAGCTCG
Source organism: uncultured Rhodospirillaceae bacterium (assembly GCA_964442055.1). GTDB lineage: Bacteria > Pseudomonadota > Alphaproteobacteria > Ferrovibrionales > Ferrovibrionaceae > CAYTWJ01. Next base: position 1,573 of record CAYTWJ010000232.1, read on the forward strand.
AGCCGGCCCGGCAGGCGGCGCGGGCTGCCCTCGGCGCCGACGGTGTAGCGGCCGGCGCGCACGTCGACGGCGAAGATCTCGGGCCGGTTGCCGGCGATCGCCAGGCTGCGCGTCTGGCGCAGGCCGAGCGCGAGCTCGCGCGCCGCCGCCTTGAGCTCGACCGTCGGCCGGCTGCCGGGCACGAGGCCGGGCAGGGCGGCGACGATGACGGCGAGGATGGCGAGAACCGCCAGGAGCTCGACCAGCGTGAAGCCGCGCTGGCCCTCGCCCCAGGCGGCGGCGCGCTCACCAGCTTGTGACATCCTGGTTCTCGCCGCTGCCGCCGGGCGCATTGTCGGCGCCGAGGCTGTAGAGATCGTACTCGCCGTGCTGGCCGGGGAAGCGGTAGCGGTAGGCGTTGCCCCAGGGATCGACCAGCGATTCCCGCTTGCGCACGTAGGGGCCGTTCCACTTGTCGCGGCCGGCCGGGCGCTCGACCAGGGCGTTGAGGCCTTCCTGATCGGCCGGGTAGCCGCCGACCTCGAGGCGGTAGAGATCGAGCGCCTGCATCAGGCCGTTGATCTGCAGCTTGGCCGATTCGCTGCGCGCGCCGCCGATGTAGCGGATCACCTGCGGCGTCACCACCGCGGCGAGCAGGCCGAGGATGATCAGCACGGCGAGCAGCTCGATCAGGGTGAAGCCGGCCTCGGCGGCGGCACGGGCGCGGTGGCGGCGAAGGAGGCGATAACGGCTCACTAGATCACCAGGTCGTAGACGCTGAGCATGGCCGAGAGGATCGAGACGATTATAAGGGCAACCACGACGCCGAGGCCAATGGTCAGCGCCGGCACCAGCATGGCGAGCAGGCGGTCGATGGTGAGCTTCGCCTGGCGGTCGAAAATGTCGGCCACCTGCAAGAGCATCTCGTCGAGCCGGCCCGCCTCCTCGCCGACGCGGATCAGGCGCACGGCGAGCGGCGGGAAGAGCTCGGTCTGGCGCAGCGGCTCGGCCAGGCCGCGGCCCTCCTTGACGCCGGCCTGCGCGGTCTCGAGCGCGCCCTTGAGCACGCCGTTGGCCACCGTCTCGCCGGCGATGCCGAGCGCGCTCAGCAGCACGACGCCGTTGCCGAGCAGCGTGCCGAGCGTGCGGGCGAGCCGCGCGATCTCGACCTCGGCGACCAGCGGCCCGACCAGCGGCAGGCGCAGCAGCAGCGCGTCGATACGGGCGCGCGTCGCCGGGCGGCGGAGCTGCGCCGCCCCGACCAGCACGGCGAGGCAGGCGAGCAGCGCGATCAGCCACCACCAGCGCTCGAAGCCGTCGGAGATCGCCAGCACGACGCGGGTGATCGTCGGCAGCTTGCCGCCGGCATCCTCGAAGATCGGCCGGAACTGCGGCAGCACCACGGCGAACAGGATGACGATGGAGAGCCCCGAGAGGCCGAGCACGATCGCCGGATAGACCAGCGACGAGCGCACCGTGTCGCGCACCGCCTGCGCCCGCTCGAGATGCCCGGCGAGGCGGCCGAGCACCTGCTCGAGATTGCCACCGGCCTCGCCGGCGCGCACCAGGCTGACGAAGAAGCGCGGCAGGCCGGCGCCCTCGGCGGCCAGCGCGTCGGCGAGCGAGGCGCCGCCGCGCACCCGCTCGAGCGCGCGCTCGATCAGCTTGCGCTGGGGCGCCCGGTCGGCGAGCTCGATCAGGGTGTCGAGGGCGCGGTCGAGCGGCAGCCCGGCGCCAAGCAGCGTGCCGAGCGTGCGGGCGAGATCGGCCTGCTCGCGCAAGCCGAGGCCGCTGCGGCCGAACAGGTCGCGGGCGAGCAGGCTGTCGAGGGCGAGGCCGCCGGCCGGCTCGACGCGGACCGGCAGATGGCCGAGCGCCTGGAGGCGCGCCACCACCGCCTGCTCGTCGGCGGCCTCGATCGTCTCCTGCAGGGTGGCGCCGGCGGCCGAAACCGCCTTGTAGCGGTAGAGCGGCATGGTCAGGCGTCGCGGGTCACGCGCACGACCTCCTCGAGGCTGGTCGCGCCGGCCAATGCCTTGGCGATGCCGTCCTCGTACATGGTGCGCATGCCGCCGGCGCGGGCGGCGCGGGCGAGGGCGTGCGAATCGGCGCGCTGCAGCACGAGCCGGCGCACCTCGTCGGTCATCGGCAGGAGCTCGGCGATCACCGTGCGCCCCAGATAGCCGCGGCCCTGGCAGGCCGGGCAACCCCTGGCGCGGTAGAGGGTGGCGTCGCGCGCGGCCTCGCCCAGCCGGGCGACGAGCTCGGGCAGCGGCCGGTAGGGCTCGCGGCAATGCGGGCAGAGCGTGCGCACCAGCCGCTGCGCCACCACGCCGTTGAGCGTCGAGGGCAGCAGGTAGTCCTCGACGCCCATGTCGAGGAGCCGCGTCACCGAGCTCGCCGCGTCGTTGGTGTGCAGGGTCGAGAGCACGAGATGGCCGGTCAGCGCCGCCTGCACGGCGATCTCGGCGGTCTCGAGATCGCGGATCTCGCCGACCATGATGATGTCGGGGTCCTGGCGCAGGATCGAACGCAGGATGCCGGCGAAGTCGAGGCCGATCTGCGGCTTGACCGGGATCTGGTTGACCCGCTCGAGCTGGTATTCGACCGGGTCCTCGACGGTGATGATCTTCTTCTCGGGGCTGTAGAGGTGGCTCAGCGTGGCGTAGAGCGTGGTGGTCTTGCCCGACCCGGTCGGCCCGGTGACCAGCAGGATGCCGTGCGGGTTCTTCAGCACCTCGAGGTAGCGGCCGAGCAGGTCGCCGCCGAGGCCCAGCGCGGCGAAATCGAGGCTGAGCGCGCCGCGGTCGAGGATGCGCATGACCACGCTCTCGCCGTGCAGGGTCGGCACGGTGGAGACGCGCAGGTCGATCTCGTGGCCGCGCACGGCGAGGCGGATGCGCCCGTCCTGGGGCAGCCGGCGCTCGGCGATGTTGAGCTTGGCCATGATCTTGACCCGGCTGGTGATCGCCGCCTTGAGCTGGGCCGGCGGCGACTCGACGTCGTGCAGCACGCCGTCGATGCGGTAACGCAGGGCGATGGCGCTCTCGTAGGGCTCGATATGGATGTCGGAGGCGCGCGCTTCGACCGCCCGGGTGATCAGGTGGTTGACCAGCCGCACCACCGGCGCCTCCGAGGCGAGGTCCTTGAGCCGGCTGATGTCCTCGGCCGACTGCTCGTCGTCGAGCGCGATGTCCTGGACGATCTCGCCGATCGCCGAGGCCGGCTTGCCATAGAGGCGGTCGAGCGCGGCGTCGAGGTCGGCCGGGCGGGCGACCAGGCGCCGGACCGGCTTGCCGGCCAAAAGCTCGACCGAACGCGCGGCGAAGTCGTCGAGCGGGTCGGCCATGGCGAGCTTGAGCCCGTCCGCCGCGTCGGCCAGCGGCAGGACGCGGTTCTCTTTGAGGAAGCGCGGCGCCACCCGGCCGTCGAGCAGCGGCTCGTCGGGGAAATCGGCGGGGCCGGCGAGCGGCAGGCGCAGCGCCTGGGCCAGCGCCTCGGCGAGGTCGGTTTCGGAGACCAGGCCGAGCTTGGTCAGGATGGCTTCGAGCCGCTCGCCCGAGCCTTCCTGCAGCCGGCGCGCGCGCTCGAAGGCGGCGGCGTCGAGCTTGGCGGCGCGCATCAGCCATTCGGCCAGCGCGCGCTCGAAGGTCTTGCGGTCGGGAAACGCGGACATCGGGTTCGACACTGGCAAGCGGCCGGAAAACGCTCTCGCTCATCCTCGCACCGCGACCCCCGGCGGCTGCGCCGGTTCGACAGCATGAGGGCGAGCTTTATCAACGACTTGGCCTCACCCTGAGCCAGTCGAAGGGTGAGGTCAAGGACAGCCATCGGGCGCGGCCGGACCGCGGGTCAGCAAGGCGATCACGCGTTGCACCTGCGTGACAAGCCAGCCGCCATGTGATCGCCCTGTAGTTTGCTCGGCTTGGCTGGCTTCGTCCTCGGCACGCCAAGTGGTCAATCAGGCGTTGTCGCGGGACCTCGCGCCAATTCTGCAAATCCGCCGTGTGAGAGGTTAAGCAACATGGTTGACGCAACGCTCCGGCGCAGGGCGAATAGCCGGCGCCGGGACCCGGTTGGGCCCCCGCTACCATGGCGGGTGCCGCCCGGGCCCACAAAATTGACACAAGCGCTCACGGTTTTGCTGCTGGAATGGCGGTTAATGGCGTGGATTCATCCTATTTCTAA
>CAYTWJ010000233.1:0-330 GCA_964442055.1 uncultured Rhodospirillaceae bacterium
GGGCGTCATCGTGACCGAGCTGGCGCCGGGCTGCCCGGCGGCGCTCCTGCGCCTGCGCCCCGGCGACTTTATCGTCAAGGTCGTCGACGCCGAGATCACCGATGTCGATCGCTTGCGCCGCCAACTGGCGCGGCCGAGCCCCGCCGGCTGGCGCATCGTCGTGCGCCGGGGCGACCAGCTGCTCAATCTGGTCGTGCGCCCATGAGTACGCTGTTCGAGGCCGCCGGCCTGCCCGAGCCGCTGCCGCGGCCGCTGGCCGACCGGCTGCGGCCGCGCAGCCTCGACGAGGTTGTCGGCCAGGACCATCTGCTCGGTCCCGACGCCCCCTTG
>CAYTWJ010000233.1:340-5709 GCA_964442055.1 uncultured Rhodospirillaceae bacterium
TGACGCGCATGCTGGCGGCGAAGCGGTTGGCCTCGTTGATCCTCTGGGGGCCGCCGGGAACCGGAAAGACGACCATCGCCCGGCTGCTGGCGCACGAGGTGAACCTGCATTTCGAGCAGCTCTCGGCGGTCTTCTCCGGCGTCGCCGACCTGCGCAAGGCCTTCGACGCCGCCCGCGCGCGGCGGGTCAGCGGCCAGGGGACGCTGCTCTTCGTCGACGAGATCCACCGCTTCAACCGGGCGCAGCAAGACGGCTTCCTGCCCTATGTCGAGGACGGCACCGTGGTGCTGGTCGGGGCGACCACCGAGAATCCGTCCTTCGAGCTCAACGCCGCGCTGCTCTCGCGCTGCCAGGTGCTGGTGCTGCGCCGGCTCGAGGATGCGGCCCTTGAGGAACTCCTCGGGCGTGCCGAGCGCGTGGAGGGGCGGCTGCTGCCCGTGGACGCCGATTCCCGCGCCGCGTTGCGCGCGATGGCCGATGGCGACGGGCGCTTCCTGCTCAACCTCGCCGAGGATCTCTTTGCGCTGCCGCCCGAGCCCCGGCTGACCACCGCCGAGCTCGCCGACGCCGTACAGCGGCGTGCCCCGCTCTACGACAAGGCGCAGGAAGGCCATTACAACCTGATCAGCGCGCTGCACAAGAGCTTGCGCGGCTCGGACTGCGACGCGGCGCTCTACTGGTTGGCGCGGATGCTGGCCGGCGGCGAGCAGCCGCTCTACATCGCGCGCCGGCTGGTGCGCTTCGCGGTCGAGGATATCGGCCTCGCCGATCCGCAGGCGGTGGTCCAGGCGTTGGCGGCGAAGGACGTCTACGATTTCCTCGGCAGCCCGGAGGGCGAGCTCGCCTTGGCCCAGGCGGTGATCTATCTGGCGACCGCGCCGAAATCGAACGCCGCCTACCGCGCGATGGGGGCCGCCGGCGCGGCCGCCCGCGAAACGGGTTCGCTGATGCCGCCGCTGCACATCCTAAACGCGCCGACCCGGCTGATGCGCGCTCTCGGCTACGCCAAGGGATACGTCTACGATCACGACACGCCGGAGGGCTTTTCCGGGCAGAACTATTTCCCCGACGGCATGGAGCGGCGCCCACTCTATCGGCCGAGCGAACGCGGCTTCGAGCGCGAAATCCAGAAGCGCCTGGATTACTGGCGGCGCTTGCGCGAGCGCGCGCAAGCCGGAGGTGCAGCCGGCGCCGACGAGGCCGGATAATGCTCTCGTTCGCAAGGCGGATGAACGCAAGAGGAACGGCCGCACAAGTATTTGGTGTGGGGTCGCTGCCGATATTTCCGCAACTATTGCGCGCGTCTTGCGGTTTCCTGCCAATCCGTTGTTGAGATTAGGGACCGCGCGCGAGAATCAGCGGCACGAACCCACGCCCATCAGTTGTATAGAACTTTGCGCGAACGGCCCGGTAGCGGTGCGCGTGGGTCTTTCGGCGTAGCGCAACTGTGCTAAGGATCGGGCCGGGGAGCGCGATGAGACTGATCATTGCCATTGCGGCGGGGGGCGCGATCGGCTCGGTCGCCCGGCATTACTTGTCGGCGCAAGTGGCGCGTCTGGCGGGCAGCGGCTTCCCGTGGGGCATCCTCGCGGTCAACGTGCTCGGCGGCTTCGTCATGGGTCCGCTGGTCGAGGCCATGGCCCTGCGCTTCCAGGTCTCCGAGGCGTGGCGCGCCTTTCTCACCGTCGGTCTGCTTGGCGGCTTCACCACGTTCTCCGCCTTCTCGCTCGACGTCGTGCTGCTGATCGAGCGCGGGCAGACGGCGGCGGCGCTGGCCTACATCGCCGTTTCGGTGATTGCTTCGGTGCTGGCCCTGTTTCTCGGCCTGCTGCTGGTTCGGCTGCTGGTGCCGTGAGCGGGGTCGAAAACCGGCTCGTCGCTCGCGAGGACGACGGCATCCGTCTCGATCGCTGGTTCCGGCGCCATTTTCCGCAAATTGGCCATGGTCGCGTCGAGAAGTTGCTGCGCACCGGCCAGGTGCGGGTCGATGGCGCCAGGGCCAAGGGCAGCACCCGGCTTGCCGCCGGCCAGACCGTGCGCGTGCCGCCGTTGCCGCGCGAAGCCGAGGTCAGGGTCGAGGCGGCCGGGCCGCCGCCGCGCCCGCGCAGCGCCGCCGCGGCGGCGGATCTGCGCGGGCGCGTGCTGCATCGCGACCCCTCGGTGATCGTCATCAACAAGCCGGCCGGGCTGGCGACGCAGGGCGGGACCGGCCTGATGCGGCATCTCGACGCCATGCTCGATGCGCTGCGCTTCGATGCCGCCGAGCGGCCGCGGCTGGTGCACCGCCTCGACAAGGACACTTCGGGCGTGCTGTTGCTGGCGCGCAGCGCCGCCGCCGCCAACAAGCTCACCGCCGCCTTTCGCCACAAATCGGCGCACAAGCTGTACTGGGCGCTGACCGCCGGCGTGCCGCATCCCGCGGCCGGCCGCGTCGACCTGGCGCTCGCCAAGGCGGGCGGGGCAGGGGCGGAGCGCATGGTCGCCGACGAGGAGGAGGGCAAGCGCGCGGTGACCCTCTACCGCGTGCTCGAAACAGTCGGCAAGCGCGCCGCGTGGCTGGCCTTGATGCCGCTCACCGGCCGGACGCACCAGCTGCGCGCCCACTGCGCGGCGCTCGGCACGCCGATCGTCGGCGACGGCAAGTACGGCGGGGCGAAAGCGTTGCTGCAGGGGGTGGTCAGCCGCAAGCTGCACCTGCACGCCCGTTCCATCGAGCTGCCGCATCCCGACGGCGGGGTGCTGAAGGTGACGGCGCCGCTGCCGCCACACATGCTCGAAACTTGGCGCCTTTTCGGCTTCGACCCCGAGGACCGCCGCGACCCCTTTGCCGAGGCCGCCGTTCCGGCCAGGGCCGGCCGCCGTCAGCCGCGCCCGCGGTAGGGCGCAACGCCCTGGTCGGGCAGCCAGAGGCCGGCGGGCGGCGCGCCGGTCTGGTAGAAGACGTCGATCGGCATGCCGCCGCGCGGGTACCAGTAGCCGCCGATGCGCAGCCAGACTGGCTGCAGGACCTCGATCAGCTTGCCGGCGATCATCAGCGTGCTGGCCTCGTGGAAGCCGCCGTGGTTGCGGAACGAGCCGAGATAGAGCTTGAGCGACTTGCTTTCGACCAGCCGCTTGTCGGGCACGTAATCGATCACCAGATGGGCGAAATCGGGCTGTCCCGTGATCGGACAGAGGCAGGTGAATTCGGGCGCGGTGAAGCGCACCAGATAGAGCTTGCCGGGCTCGGCGTTGGGCACCGTTTCGAGCACCGCCTGCTCGGGCGAGGCGGGAAGGGCCGTCGGCCGGCCAAGCTGGGTCAATGCTGGATCCGTCATGGTGATTGAAGCTTACAGGGCGGAAACCTTAAGGAAGTACTTTAACATACCATGTCAGGGCATTGGCTACCCGTTGTATCTGGGGATTCGGCGTGCGAGACTTCGCGCGTGATCTCAAGCTCCCCGGTCAAGTTGGTGATTTTCGACTGCGACGGCACGCTCGTCGACAGCCAGCACAACATTTTCGCGGCGATGAGCGCCGCCTTCGCCGATCACGGCCTGGCGCCGCCCGCACCCCTGGCGGTCCGCGAGGTGGTCGGGCTGTCGCTGGTCGAGGCGATCGGCACCCTGCTGCCGGACCGGCCGGAGGCCGAGCATCTGGCGCTCACCGAGAGCTATAAGCGCGTCTTCCTGGCGCTGCGCAACCGTCCCAACCACGAGGAGCCGCTGTTCGACGGCGCCCGGGAGGCGCTCGACCGGCTCGAGGCCGAGGGCTACCTGCTCGGCGTCGCCACCGGAAAGGCCCGTCGCGGGCTCGACGCCACTTTGCGTATGCACGGGCTGGAGGGCCGGTTCGCGACCCTGCAAACCGCCGACGTGGCGCCCGGCAAGCCCCATCCGGCGATGGTTGAGCGGGCGATGGCCGAGACCGGCGCCGAGCCGGCCGGCACCGTGGTGGTCGGCGACACCAGCTTCGACATGACGATGGCGCGCAACGCAGGAGTGACGGCGATTGGCGTCGCCTGGGGCTACCATGCGCCGGCGGCTTTGCTCGCCGCCGGGGCGGCGGCACTGGTCGAGGACTTCGCCGCCCTGGCGCCGCTGGTGGCCCGCCTGACCGGGGAGCGCGCATGCGCCTGAAGACGGTTCTGAAGATCGCCGCCGTGGCGATCGTCGCGCTGATCGTGACCGCGGTCGCGGTGGTGCTCAGCATCGATTTCGACCGCTACAAGCCCGAGATCGCTGCCGCGCTTCGCCGCGAGACGGGGCGCGAGCTCGCCATCGCCGGCAAGCTGGAACTGAGCCTGCTGCCCGGACCGGCCGTGAAGGTCGGCGGCGTCAGCTTTGCCAACGCCGCCTGGGGCTCGCGCCCGGCGATGGCGACAGCCGAGGAAATCGCCGCCGAGATACGCCTGCTGCCGCTGGTCTTCGAGCGCGCGGTCGTGGTTGAGCGCTTGCGGCTGAAGGGGGTCAGCGTCCTGCTCGAAACCGACCGGCAGGGCCGCGGCAACTGGCAGTTCGACCGCCCGGGCGGTGAGGCTGCGGCGCCGGCGGTCGTGCCGCCCGGCGATGGCGCAGCCGCCCCCCGCTTCGATTTCGCCGTGGTCGAGCTCGAGAATGTCTCGCTCGCCTATCGCGACGGCGTCAGCGGCCGCGGTCATGCCGCCGTGGTCAAGCGGCTCGAGGCGCGGCGCGGTCAGGGCCGGCTGGCCCTCGACCTCGACGCCGCCGTCAACGGCAGCCCGCTCCGGCTGACCGGCAGCATTGGCACGCTGGCCGAGTTGATGGCCCCGACCGTACCCTGGCCGCTGAAGCTTGAGCTTGCCGTCGGCGGCGCGCGGCTCGGGGCCGACGGCAGCATCGCCGAGCCCCTGCGCGGCAGGGGCATCAACGTCACCCTGCGCGGCGAGGGGCGGGATCTGGCCGAGCTCGGTCCCCTTGTCGGGGCGGGCCTGCCGCGCAGCAAGCCCTATCGCCTGGCGACCACGGTCACCGGCGATGCGACCGAGGCGGTGGCGCTGCGCGCCACGCAGCTGGCGGTCGGCGAAAGCAACCTGTCCGGCGACCTGACCTTCCGCCTTGGCGGGCCGCGGCCGAAGATCGAGGGCAAGCTGCTCTCCTCGCTGCTCAGCCTCGACGATCTCGGCGGCGCGACCGCCGAGGGCGCGAAATCGGCCCCGGCGGCGATCCAGGCCTCTGCCGCGCCCGCGCCCAAGGCCGCTCCCGCCGCCGAGCGCCGTGTCTTTCCCGACACGCCGCTTCCCTTCGACGCCTTGGCGGCGGTCGACGCCGACCTCTCCCTGAACGCCGGCCGGCTGCGCGCCGGCGGCGTCGAGTTTGCCAACGTGACCGCGGGGCTCCAGCTTGCCGACCGGCTGCTGACGGCGCGCC
>CAYTWJ010000234.1:0-583 GCA_964442055.1 uncultured Rhodospirillaceae bacterium
AGCGAGCGGCGGATCTTCCAGCGCGGGTCGAGCGAGGCGCCGGGGTCCTGGTAGACGTACTGAAGATGGCGCGCCACCGCGCGCTGCGCGGCCGGGGCCAGGCCGCCGATGGCGCGCCCCTCGAACAGGATCTCGCCGGCCATCGGCCGGTGGATGCCGATCAACGTCTTGCCCAGCGTCGACTTGCCGCAGCCGCTCTCGCCGACCACGCCGAGCGTCTCGCCCGGCCGCACCGCGAACGAGACGTCGTCGAGCGCCTTCAGCCAGCCGACGCGCCGGCCCCAGACGTTGCGCACCGGGAAGTAGCGGCGCAGGCCGCGTACCTCGAGGATCGGCGCCGGCGCGTTCATGCCGGCACCGTTGCCGCGGCGCCCTGCAGCGGGTGATGGCAGCGCACGCCATGGTCGGCCTCGATCGCCCGCTCGCCGGGGCGGTCGGTGGCACACTCGGCGCTGGCCAGGCTGCAGCGCGGGTGGAAGCGGCAGCCGCCGGGCGGGTCGATCAGCCTGGGGATCTCGCCGCCGATCTCGCGGATCTCGCGCGTCGGGTCGGGCAGGCTCTCGAGCAGGCGCGCGGTATAGGG
>CAYTWJ010000234.1:593-5695 GCA_964442055.1 uncultured Rhodospirillaceae bacterium
CCCGCCCCCGGGGGGTTGCGGGGGGGGGGGGGGGGGCGGCCCCCGGCGGGGGGGGGGTTTTGGGGGGGGGGGGGCCGGCCCGAAGAAGGCGCCCGTAGGCGCGCTCTCCATCTCCTGCCCGGCATACATCACCGTGACGCGGTCGCAGATCTCGTGCGCCGTGCCCATGTCGTGGGTGGTGAACAGCACCGAGATGCCGCGCTCCTTCACCAGCTCGCGCAGGAGACGCAAAATCTGCGCCTGGATGGTGACGTCGAGCGCGGTGGTCGGCTCGTCGGCGATGATCAGGTCGGGCTCGGGCAGCAGCGCCATGGCGATCATCAGGCGCTGGCGCTGGCCGCCCGAGAATTCGTGCGGCAGCTTGCCGAGCGCCGCCTCGGGCTGCGGGATCTGCACCTTGCGCAGGAGGTCGAGCACCGCGGCGCGGTCGGCGGCGCGCCGGGCGCGCGGATAGCGGGCGAGCAGCGGCGCCCCGGCGCCGGCCGGCGCGGCGCGGCGCGGCGACTTCCACTTCATCAGCTCCATGATCTGGCTGCCGACGCGGAACAGCGGGTTGAACGAGCCGAAGGGGTCCTGCGGGATGAAGGTGATGCGCCGGCCGCGCACGTTGGCGGCGAGGTCGGCGGCGTCGCGCGCCAAGAGGTCCGAGCCCTGGAAGCGGATGCCGCCGCCGCCGATGCGGGTGACGTGCGCCGGCAGCACGCCGAGGATGGCGCGCGCCAGCGTGGTCTTGCCGCAGCCCGATTCGCCGACCAGGCCCATCACCTCGCCGCGGCGGATCGCCAGGTTGACGCCGTCGAGCACCCGCGCCACGCCCGCCTCGGTGGCGAAGCTGACGCGCAGGTCGCGCACCTCGAGGAGCGTGCTATTCGTCATGGTGGGCGCGGCGCAGGCGGGGGTCGAGGATGTCGCGCAGACCGTCGCCGAGCAGGTTGAAGCCCATCACCACCAGGAAGATGGCCATGCCCGGTGCCAGCGCGTACCACCAGGCGTCGGGCAGGAACTCGCGCGATTCCGAGATCATGCGCCCCCATTCCGGCGCCGGCGGCTGGGCGCCGAGGCCGAGAAAGCCGAGCGAGGCGGCGGTCAGGATGGTGAAGCCCATGCCGATCGAGGTGCGGACGATGATCGGCGAGGCGACGTTGGGCAGCACGTGGAAGAGGACGATGCGCCAGGGCGGCACGCCGAGCGCGATCGAGGATTCGATGAACACCTCGTTCTTCAGCGCCCGGGTCTCGGCGTAGACCAGGCGGGTGAACCACGGCCAGTAGGTCAGCGACAGCGCCAGGATCACGTTCTCGATCGAGGGCCCGAGCGTCTGGGCGATGGCGATCGCCAGCACGATCTGCGGCACGGCGAGGAAGATGTCGGAGACGCGCATCAGCACGTCGCCCAGCCAGTGGCCGTAATAGCCGGCGACCAGGCCGATCGGCACGCCGATGGCGAGCGAGGCGCCGACGGCGACCACGGCGGTGACGATGGTGATGCGCGCTCCGAACAGGATGCGGCTGTAGATGTCGCTGCCCATGCGGTCGGTGCCGAACCAGAACTCGCCGCCGGGCGGCAGCAGGCGCTGGCGCGGGCTCATCTCCCAGACCGCGTCGGGATGGGTGGCGAGCAGCGGCGCCAGCAGCGCCGCCAGAATCAGCACCAGGATGATGACGGCGCCGGCGAAGGCCGAGCGGTCGCGGTAGAGGCGGCCAAGCAGGTAGAGCGCCGTGCTCACTTGCCGGCCTCGCGCGGGTCGATCAGCGAATGGACGATGTCCACCGCCAGGTTGGCGAGGATGAAGACGATGCCGGCATAGAGCGTGAAGCCCATCACCGCGTTGTAGTCGGACTGCAGGATGGCGTTGAAGGCGTAATTGCCGATCCCCGGCCAGTCGAACACGGTCTCGATCACCACCGCGCCGGCGAGCAGGATGCCGAACAGCAGCCCGATCTGCGTCACCGTCGAGACCAGGGCGTTGCGCAGGATGTACTTCCAGACGATCAGCGGCCGCGGCACGCCCATCGCCTGCTGGTAGAGGACGAACGGGCTCTGCATGACGTCGAGCACGCCGGCGCGGGTGAAGCGCACCACGGTGGCGAGCGCGGGGAAGGCGAGGGTCAGCGTCGGCAGGCAGAGATGCGCCAGCGCCGAGCCGAGCAGGTCGAGATCGCCGGCGAGCAGCGCGTCGACGATGAACAGCCCGCTCGCCGCCGGCGGCGGGAAGCCGGCGATGCGGCCGTGCAGCGGGCTCCAGCCGAGCTGCATGGCGAACAGCAGCTGCAGCATCATGCCGAGCCAGAAACTGGCGATCGCCAGCCCCGACACGCTGAGGATGCGCAGGGCGTGGTCGAGCAGCGAGTTGCGGCGCAGCGCCGACACCACGCCGAGCGGGATGCCGACCAGCACCGAGACGATCATCGCGGCGAGCGTCAGCTCGATGGTTGCCGGCAGGCGCGCCACCAGGTCGTCGGCCACCGGGCGGGTGGTGAACAGGCTGGTGCCGAGGTCGCCGTTGAGCAGCCGCCAGTAGTAGTCGGCGAGCTGGACGTGCAGCGGCCGGTCGAAGCCGAGCTGCTTGCGCAGCGCCGCCACCTGCTCCGGGGTCGCCGTCTCGCCGGCGATCAGCGCGACCGGGTCGGCCGGGATGACGTGCGAGATGACGAAGACGACCGCGATCAGGCCGACGACGGTCGGCACGAACCAGGCGATCCGCTTGAGCGCGAGAACGAGCAGTCGAATGGCGATGCTCCTTGCCCGTCGCCGCCGCGGATCGCCCGGCCCTCAGCCGCGGCTACTGGTAATAGGCCGTCCGCATCTCCTGGGCGTTGCCGATCGGGCAGAACTTGACGCCCTGCAAATTCTTGGCGTAGGGGCCGTACCACTTGGTGTTGTAGATCCACACCCCGGGCGCCTCGGCGACGATGATCCGCGTCGCCTCCTCGTAGTACTTGGCGCGCTCCTCCTGCTTGGTCGCCTTCAGCGCCTTGTCGAGCAGCTCGTCGACCTTCGGATTCTTGTAGAAGCTCGACGACTTGAAGGTGCCCCAGCCGGCGGAATGGAACATCTCGCCCACCCAGTTGTGCGGGTCGGCGTAGTAGGTGCTGATCCAGTAGACCGACATGTCGGGCGAGGTCTCGGGCTTGGCCATCTTCTCGACCACCACCGGCCAGGGATAGCCGACGACCTTGGACTCGATGCCGATCTTCTTCAGGCCGTTCTGCATCAGCGCCGCCGCCTGCTCGCTCTGGCCGAAGCCGGTCAGGTAGGCGATCTCGATCGGGCGGTCGACCTTGCTCTTGGCCTGGGCCAGCTCGGCCTTGGCCTTCTCGAGGTTGTACTCGTAGCCCTTCACGTCCTTGGGCACGCCCCAGATGGTGTTGGGCAGCGGCGTCGGGTTGCGCTCGACCAGGCCGCCGAGGATGTCCTTGTTGAAGCCGTCGTAGTCGAAGGCGTAGTTGATCGCCCGGCGCACGTGCACGTCGTTCAGCGGCGCGCGCTGGTTGTGCAGCTGGAACATCATGATGCGCATCGACTCGGCCTCGAGCACCTTGGTGTTCGGCGCCTCCTGCAGCTTCTTCAGCTGGTCGGTCTGCAGGTAGCCGCCGGCGCCCTGGAAGTCGCCCTTGATCAGGCCGAGCACGCGGGTGTTGGTCTCCTTGACCACCCGGAACTCGATCTCGTCGAGATATTTCGGCCCCCAGCCCTTGAAATGGCCGGGAAAGCGCTCGGCGACGAAGCCGATGGCGGGATCGAAGTTCTTCAGCTTGTAGGCGCCCGAGCCGGCGTCGTTCTTCGACAGCCAGGCCGCGCCCCAGTCGCCGCTTTTCTCGTTCGCCTTGATCTGCTTGGCGTTGACGATGTGGATCTCGGGCACGATGGAGAGGAGGATCGCGCTCGGCTCGATCAGCTTGAAGGCGACGGTGTAATCGTCGACCGCCTTGGCGTTGCCGGGCGCGATCATCTTCTTGAACAGCGACGAGGCGCCCTTGCCCAGCGCGAGGATGCGCTCGAGGCTGTAGACCACGTCGCCGGCCTTGACCTCGCTGCCATCGTGGAACTTGACGCCCTTGCGCATCTTGAAGGTCCAGGTCAGGCCGTCGTCGGAAACCGAATAGCTTTCCGCAACCCACGGCTCCAGCTTCGCCGGGTTGTCCTGCCAGCGGTAGAGGCCGTCATAGAGATTGAGGCGGACGGCGATGCGGCCGACATCGAAGGCCGCGTGCGGATCCATGGTGTCGTAGTCGCTCTCGTTGGCGAAGACGAAGCGGGTCTTCGCTTCCGCCGCATCCGGTGCCAGCGCCGCCATCCCGGCGGCGACGAAGCCTGCGGCGGCGAGAGCCGCGCCTGCCCGGCGCAGCCAAACGCCCAGCGAATCAAGCCTTGAAACGAGCGTGTTCATGGTGCCTCCTCCGTCCTGGTCGTGCCGCCGACGACGGCCGCACGCCGTCAGTTCTTCTGGTTGCCGCGCATGCCCGGCGGCGATTTCGGCGCGCCGCGCAATGGCGGCGGCAAAGCTCGATAAACGCGAATCTTTGGTCAAGTTTGCCGCTTGGGCAAGGGGAATCTCCCGACGCGGACTCACATGCCGCCATCGACGATCAGCGTTTGTCCGCTCACGAAGCCGGCGCCGGCGCAGAGAAAGAGCATGGCCTCGGCTACGTCCTCGGGCGTGCCGGCGCGCTTGAGGCAGGTCTGGTTGACCGAGAGCGCCTCCCAGTCCGCGCCGAAGCGCGCCGTCCATGGCGTGCGGATGAAGCCCGGCGCCACCGCGTTGACCCGCACCTCGGGCCCGAGCGCGCGCGCCAGGTTGCGCGTCAGACTGACGAGCCCGGCCTTGCTTGCCGCGTAGGCCATGCTGCTGCCGGGCAGGCCGAAGGCCGCGGTGGAGGCGGTGTTGACCACGGCGCCGCGCGCCGCCCTGAGATGCGGCGCCGCGGCGCGCGCGCAGCGGAACGGCCCGACCAGGTTGAGGGTCAGGATCTCGGCCCAGAAGTCGTCGGTGAGCGCGTCGAGCTCGGCCGGCGGGATCGGCCGGTCGGTGCGCGCGGTGGCGGCGTTGTTGACTAGATAGTCGAGCCGCCCGAGCGCGTCAGTGGCCGCGGCGACGACGC
>CAYTWJ010000235.1:0-5638 GCA_964442055.1 uncultured Rhodospirillaceae bacterium
TTCGCCTTTCGGCTCAAGGGCGCCTCGCGCGATGAAGTGTCCAAGCGCGTTCGCTCGGCTGCCGATATCCTTGGCCTCGAGCCGTTCCTCAAGCGCTACCCGCGCCAGCTTTCCGGCGGCCAGCGCCAGCGTGTCGCCATGGGCCGCGCCATCGTGCGCGAGCCGGCGGTGTTCCTGTTCGACGAACCGCTGTCCAACCTCGACGCCAAGCTGCGCGTGCAGATGCGCCTCGAGGTCAAGCGGCTGCACCGCGAGCTCGGCGTCACCTCGGTCTACGTCACCCACGACCAGGTCGAGGCGATGACGCTGGCCGACCGGCTGGTGGTGATGAACGCGGGCATCGCCGAGCAGATCGGCGCGCCGAAGGACGTCTACGACCGCCCCGCCACCACCTTCGTCGCCGGCTTCATTGGCTCGCCATCGATGAACTTCCTGCCGGCGACGCTCTCGGCCGATGGCGCCGCGGCGCGGCTCGAGACCGGCGCCGTGCTGGCGCTCGCCAATGGCGGCCTCAAGGGCGAGGGCGGTCGCGCGGTGACGCTCGGCGTGCGGCCCGAGCACCTGCTCCCCGGTCAAAGTGGCGGCATCGACTTCACGGTCGAGGTGGCCGAGGAGCTCGGCGCCGATACGCTGCTGCACGGGCGCATCGGCGCGAGCGAGCTCACCTTGCGCCGGCCCGGCCACAACACGGTCACGCCCGGCACGCGGCTTAAGCTCGCCGCCGAGCCGGCACAGCTGCACGTCTTCGACCGCGACAGCGGGGCGCGGCTCGGCGCTTGACGGCGCCGGCGCCGGTGCCTAGGTTCCGCGCGCTTTCGTCATCAGCATCGGTCGATCCATGTCCGCGCAGCCGCCATTCCACCTTGCTTTCCCCGTCGCCAGCATCGCCGAGGCGCGGGCCTTCTACGGTGGTCTGCTCGGCTGCCCGGAGGGGCGCTCGGCCGACGACTGGGTGGACTTCGACTTCTACGGCCACCAGATCGTCGCCCATCTCGCGCCCGGCGAGGCCGGCCACCGCAAGACCAGCGCCGTCGACGGCGACGCCGTGCCGGTGCGCCATTTCGGCGTCATCCTCGATATGGCGGAATGGCGGCGCCTGGCCGAGCGGCTGAGCGCGGCCGGCCAGGCCTTCATCATCGCGCCGCATATCCGCTTCAAGGGCGAGGTCGGCGAGCAGGCGACGATGTTCTTCCTCGACCCGAGCGGCAACGCGCTCGAGTTCAAGGCCTTCGCCGACAAGAGCCGCATCTTCGCGAAATAGCGCGCCGGCGCGCGGCTCAGCCCGCCCAGTCGGCGATGTGGTCCTCGAGGTCGCCGGCCTCGCGCTCAGGCACGGTGCGCCCGCGCACCGAGATGCCGGCAAGGTGCACCGTCCCGGGATCGCCCGAGACCAGCGGGTGCCACCAGAAGAGATCCTTGCCCTCGGCGATGAGGCGGTAGGCGCAGGTCTTGGGCAGCCAGGCCGTGCTCGCCGCCGCGCGCGGGCTCAGGACCAGGCAGTCGGGCACCAGCCGCGTGCGCCCGGCATAGTCGCGGCAGCGGCAGCTCTCGCCGTCGAGCAGCCGGCAGGCGACGTCGGTGTAGCTCACCTTGCCGGTCTCGGCGTCCTCGAGCTTGTGCAGGCAGCAGCGGCCGCAGCCGTCGCAGAGCGATTCCCATTCCGCCCGGCTCATCTGCCGCAGCGTCTTGGTGCGCCAGAACGGCTCGGGCGCGACGCGTTTGCGGGCGGCGCGAGAGGGCATGACGGGGCTCGTAAGCTCGTTCCCTGTGGAAACGGGCGCAGTCTAGTCCGCGGCGGCGCCGCCGCGCTAGCCGCGGTCGTGGGCGCGGATGAAGGCGGCGACGCGCGGCGCGATCTGCTCGCGCCAGCGCCGGCCGTTGAAGACGCCGTAATGGCCGACGCCCTCCTGCACGTAATGGGCCCGGCGCGCGGCGGGGATGCTCGGGCAGATGTCGTGCGCGGCGCGGGTCTGGCCGAGGCCGGAAATGTCGTCGAGCTCGCCCTCGACCGTCATCAGCGCCGTGCGCTCGATCGCCGTCGGCGCCACCGCGCGGCCGCGGCTCTTCATCGCGCCGCGCGGCAGCTGGTGCTCCTGGAACACCTGCCTGACGGTCTGCAGATAGTATTCCGCCGGCAGGTCCATCACCGAGCGGTACTCGTCGTAGAACTCGCGGTGGGCGCGCGCGCCGTCGCCGTCGCCGCGCACCAGGTGGTTGAACAGCCGCAGGTGCGCGCCGACATGGCGGTCGAGGTTCATGGTCATGAACCCGGTGAGCTGGACGAAGCCCGGATAGACCCGGCGCATGAAGCCGGGATAGGACAGCGGCACCCGCGTGATCACCGTGTGCTCGAACCATTCCAGCGAGCGCTGGGTGGCGAGCCGGTTGGGCACCGTCGGGCTGATGCGGGTGTCGATCGGCCCGCCCATCAGGGTGAGCGAGCGCGGCGTCGCCGCGTCGCCGTCGGCGGCCATCAGCGCCGTCGCCGCCAGCACCGGCACCGAGGGCTGGCAGACCGCCATCACGTGCGTGCCCGGGCCGAGCTCGCGCAGGAAGCCGATGACGTAGTCGATGTAGTCGTCGAGGTCGAACGGGCCGGCGCCGTGCGCCACCATGCGCGCGTCGCGCCAGTCGGTGATGTAGACGTCGTGCGCCGGCAGCATCGCCTGGACGGTGCCGCGCAGCAGCGTCGCGTAATGGCCCGACAGCGGCGCGACGATGAGCAGGCGCGGGTCGCCGCGCCGCTCGGCGCCGTCGCGCTGGAAATGCTTGAGCTGGCAGAAGGGGCGCCGGCCGACGATGCGCTCGCGCACCGTCACGCGTTCGCCGTCGATGGCTGTCTGGTGGAGGCCGAAGGCCGGCTTGCCGTAATGGCGCGTGGTGTTCTCAAACAGGTCGCAGGCCGCGGCGACGGCGCGCCCGCCCGGCGTGTAGGCGAGCGGATTGAGCGGGTGGCGGAGCAGGTTGACGTTCACCTCGGCGGCGAAACGCAGCGGCGTCAGCGCCGCGCGATGCAGCTCGTGCAGGTGGTAGAGCATGGTCACTCCGGTCTCCCCCGAGGCCTCATTTTGCGGCGCGAAATCTTAGGAAAATCCAAGCCCCTGGCGGGCAATTATATGAGGGAATGCTAACAATTCCACGCGATATTTGGGGTGCCGGGCGCGAGGGGATCACTATTGATGGTTGGGGCGTCGTTGCCGCACTGCGGCGATCACAATGCGGCGCGGATGCGGGCGGCGATCTGCTCGGGCGGGGTGCCGGGGCGGAAATGGGCGACATAGGCGCCGTCGCGCCCGATCAGGTAGACGAAGCCGGAATGGTCCATCAGATAGTCCGCGCCGCTGCCGCCGCCGCGCGCGTAATAGACGCGATAGGCCTTGGCGGCGGCGGCGATTGCCTCGGCCGAGCCGCCAAGCCCGATCAGCCGATCGTGAAAGCTCGCGACATAGGACTTGAGCTGCTCCGGCGTGTCGCGCGCCGGATCGATGGTGACGAAGATCGGCTGCACCTTGGCTGCATCCGCCCCGAGCGCGTCGAGCGCCAGCGCCATGTTCTGCAGCTCGGTCGGGCAGACGTCGGGGCAGTAGGTGTAGCCGAAATAGACCAGCATCAGCCGGCCGCGGAAGTCGCGGTCGCTGACCGTGCGCCCGTCCTGGTTGATCAGCATGAAGGGGCCGCCGATGCCCGCCTGCCCCAGCTTCTCGTCGCCGGCGCCGAGCCAGAGCCGCACGCCGAGGCCGAGCGCGAGCGCGATCAGCGCCGCGCCGACGATGGTCAGGCCGCGCCGCAAGCCGCGTCGCATCGCGCCGCTCATGCCACCGCCCGCCACGCGAACCAGACCAGTATCGCGGCATTGGCGGCCATCAGGGCGCCGGTAAAGGGCGCCAGCGCGGTGCGGAAACGGCCGAGCGCGAGACGGCCGAGATAGGCCACCGCGACCAGGCCGGGCACGGTGCCGAGCGCGAACGCGGCCATGCCGAGCCCGCCGGCCAGCGCCGCGCCGCCCGCCGCCGCCGCCGCCAAGGCGCCATAGAGGAGGCCGCAAGGCAAGAAGCCGAGGGCGAGGCCGAGGCCGAAGCCGCGCCAGCCCGCCGGCCGCGCCAGGAGCGGCCCGGCGAGCCGCGCGAGCCCGCCGCCCAAGGCATCGCCGAGCCCGCCGGCGGCAGCGGGCAGGGGCAGCCACGCCTTGAGCGCGGTGAAGCCATAGCCGAGAAAGAGCAGCGCCGCCAGCAACAGCAGGGCCGCGCCGAGCCAGCGCAGGCCGGGGAGCGCGCCAAGCCCGCCGGCCAGCGCGCCGGCCGCCGCGCCGAGCAAGCTGTAGGTCACGAGACGCCCGGCCTGGTAGGGCAGAAGGGCAGCACCGGCGAGCCGGCCGAGCTCGCCCATGCGCTCGGGCGGAATCGACGCCAGGCGCGCCCCCGTCTGGGCCAGCACGAAGGGGCCGCACATGCCGGCGCAATGGCCAAAGCCGCCGACCAGCCCGGCCGCGAACAGGCTCAAGAGCAGGTTGCCCTGGCCCGCCAGCACCGCGCTGCAGGCGGCGATGAAGCTGCCCAGGATCCCGTTCACGGTCGTGCGCCGGGTGGCGCCGGCGTGCGGCGCGGCTCAGCCGAATTCGACATGGCGCGCATTATAGGGCGGCAACCGTCCCGCCTGCGCGGCGTATCGTCGCGGCAGCCGAGCGGCTAGACTCGGTCCCGCCATGAGCGAACCCGCTTTCCGTTCCCTTCCCGCGCACGCCGCGCGGATCGCCGCCATCGTCGCGGCGCTGCTCGCCGTTGCCGCGCCGCCGGCCGTCGGCGCCGACGCGGCGCCGGCCGCCGCCCCTGGCGACCGCCTGATGGTCGACGCCGTCGAGTATCCGTGGAGCGCCATCGGCCGGGTCAATATCGGCGGGCGCGCCTTCTGCACCGGCTTCCTCGTCGGCGAGCGCGAGGTCGTCACCGCCGGCCACTGTCTCTATGACTTCCGCTCCGGCCGCTGGTGGAGCCCGATCGAGATGCATTTCGTCGCCGCCTATCAGCGCGACCAGCACCTGATCCATTCCGCGGTGGCGGACTACGTGGTGGCCGACGATTTCCACCCCTCGCCGCGCCCGCGCATCGAGGCCGCGGCTGCCGATTGGGCCGTCGTCCGCCTCGCCGAGCCGATCGGGCGCCGGGCCGGTTTCCTCGCCTTGGCCGGCCCCGACCGGGCAGCGCGCAACGGGCAATTGCTGCTGCAGGCCGGCTACCGCACCGACGCGGCGCACGCGATCACCGTCAACCTGGACTGCGGCCTGCTCGGTACTGCCAAGGGGGGCGGCGCCGTCGCCCATAGCTGCGCCGTGCTCAACGGCGATTCGGGCTCGCCGATCCTGCAATTTGCCGACAACGAATTCCGCGTCGTCGGCGTGCATGTCTGGCGGATCGAGAAGGCGAGCGGCCCGCTCGGCGGCATCGCGGTGGCCGCCGGCGCGCTCTTCGACCGCCAGGCGCGGCCGCGCGCGCACGCCGCGCTCGGCCCGGCGGCGCGTTCCGACCGCAGCGCCCGCGCCCCGGCGCCGGGCGGGCCGGCGCGACCGATCCCCGACGAGACGATCACGCTGCTGCTTGGCGGCCCGGGCGGAGCGGCAAGCATCGAGAGCTTCCAGCGCGCC
>CAYTWJ010000236.1:0-5619 GCA_964442055.1 uncultured Rhodospirillaceae bacterium
TCAGCAGTTCCTTCGGCACGCCGTTCATCAGGTCGCGGCCCTTGATCTCGAGCGTCCGCCCGTCACCGTCCTCCGGCGGACAGGCGGAGCCGATCTCCTCCTTGATCCGCTCGGCGCTCGCCTCGCCGATCAAGAGGTTATGGTTGCGGCGGATGTAGTTGATGATTGCCTCGTCCATCTTGTCGCCGCCGACGCGCACGCTGCGCGAATAGACGATGCCGCCCAGCGACAGCACCGCGACCTCGGTCGTGCCGCCGCCGATGTCGACCACCATCGAGCCGGTCGGCTCGGTCACCGGCAGGCCGGCGCCGATCGCCGCCGCCATCGGCTCCTCGATCAGATAGACCCGGCGGGCGCCGGCCGATTCGGCCGATTCCATGATCGCGCGGCGCTCGACCGCGGTCGAGCCCGAGGGGACGCAGATGATGACCTGCGGGCTGGCGAACGAGCGGCGGTTGTGCACCTTGCGGATGAAGTGCTTGATCATCTCCTCGGCGACTTCGAAATCGGCGATGACGCCGTCGCGCAGCGGACGGATGGCCTCGATGTTGCCGGGGGTGCGGCCGAGCATCATCTTCGCCTCGTCGCCGACGGCCAGCACCTGCTTCTTGCCGCGCTGGCTGACGATGGCGACGACCGACGGCTCGTTGAGGACGATGCCGCGGCCCTTGACGTACACCAGCGTGTTGGCGGTGCCGAGATCGATGGCCATGTCGGCCGAAAGCATTCCAAGAACCCGCGAAAACATGTCTCTTGCGTCTCACTTCATGCTTGCGGTGCGAAAGCGGGACGGCGTTGCAGCCGTCCCGCCCGCACCCGGTTAACGCTACCTCGTCGCCGGCTCACGCCCTGAGGGCGGCCGGCGCGGTCTTCTCCCGTTTCACCAACAGCTTGTTCAGCGCGTTGACGTAGGCCCGGCACGAGGCGACCAGCGTGTCGGCGTCGGCGCCGTGGCCGTTGACCGTCTTGCCCTTCTCCTCGAGGCGCACCGTCACCTCCGCCTGGGCATCGGTGCCCTCGGTCACCGCGTGCACCTGGAAGAGCTGCAGCCTGGCCTCGTGCGGGAAGATCTGCTTGATGGCGTTGAAGATGGCGTCCACCGGCCCGTTGCCGGTGGCGTGGGCCTGGCGGGTGGCGCCATCCACTTCGAGCTCGAGGTCGGCGGTCTGCGGGCCCTTGGAGCCGGCGATGACCTGCAGGCCGACGAAGCGGATGCGGTCGTCGCCGCCCAGGATCGAATCGTCGACCAGGGCGACCAGGTCTTCGTCGAAAACGTCCTTCTTGCGGTCGGCAAGATCCTTGAAGCGGCGGAACGCGTCCTCGAGCTGATTGTCGGCGAGCTCGAAGCCGAGCTCCTTCAGCTTGGTCTTGAAGGCGTGCCGCCCGGAATGCTTGCCCATCACCAGCGTCGACTTGTTCAAGCCGACCGATTCCGGGGTCATGATCTCGTAGGTCCCGGCGTGCTTGAGCATGCCGTCCTGGTGGATGCCGCTCTCGTGGGCAAAGGCGTTGGCGCCGACGATCGCCTTGTTGTTCTGCACCAGGAAGCCGGTGACGGCGCTGACCAGCCGCGACGCCTTCATGATCTCCTGGGTCTTGATGCCGGTCTCGAAAGGCAGCAGATCGTTGCGGGTGCGGATCGCCATCACGATCTCCTCGAGCGCCGCGTTGCCGGCGCGCTCGCCGAGACCGTTGATCGTGCATTCGACCTGCCGCGCACCGGCCAGCACGCCGGCCAGCGAGTTGGCCACCGCCAAGCCGAGATCGTTGTGGCAATGGGTCGAGAGCCGCGCCCTGTCGATGTTGGGCACGCGGTCGCGGATCAGTCGGATCAGCCGCGCGAACTCGTCGGGCACGGCATATCCCACCGTGTCGGGGATGTTGATGGTCGTGGCGCCGCACTTGATCGCGCTCTCGATCAGGCGGCACAGGAAGTCCGCATCTGAACGGGTGCCGTCCTCGCAGCTCCACTCGACGTCGTCGCACAGGTTGCGCGCATAAGTGACGCTGTCGATGACCGCCCGGTGCACCGCCTCCGGCTCCATCTGCAGCTTGTACTTCATGTGCAGCGGGCTGGTGGAGATGAAGGTGTGGATGCGCGCATGCCGGGCGGGCTTGAGCGCCTCCCAGGCGCGGTCGATGTCCTTGCGCCCGGCGCGCGCCAGGCCGCAGACGGTCGAGTTCTTGACCAGCTTGGCGACCTCGTTGACCGCCTCGAAGTCGCCGTTCGAGGCGATCGGGAAGCCGGCCTCGATGATGTCGACGCCCATCCCCTCGAGAACTTCGGCGATGCGCAGCTTCTCGGTCAGATTCATCGATGCGCCCGGCGACTGCTCGCCGTCGCGCAACGTGGTGTCAAAGATGTAAACGCGGTCCTTGGCGCTGTCAGCGCGGGCGGCGGTCTCGCCGGTGGCTTGGCCGTCGGTCTTGGTCATGATCGTTTCCTTCGTGCACGGGATTGCGCCTCATCTGCTTGCCATCGCTCCTCCCCCTGAACGTCGCCGCCAAACGCGGCGCATCACCGCTCAGGGGCAGCTAAGGCGAAGACCCCGGTCGCACGTCGAAATCCGCGTCAGCGCCAGGCGCACCGAGCCGGTCGCCTGCGGCAAGCCGCTGGCGCCGGCGGGCCGACGGCCCGATTCGGCGGCATGATCGCTGCGCATTCCCGACGTTCCCACGCCCCAAAACCTAACGAAACCCTAACCTTTTCAGACTGTTAGGTGGAATATACCAAGACTAGGGTTAAACCCCGGTTAATCCTCACAGCCCGTCCATATCTTGTGGATTATTACGCCGAACGGACTTTCGGCCGCAACAAGTTTGTTAACTGCGTTGCGGGTTTAGGCCGCGTTAGCCGCGGCGAGAGCGAAAACGGCTCAGGCGGCCAGGGCAGCGCCCCCGTCGGCGCGTGACGCCGCAGTCATTTGCCGGCCACTTCGGCCCACGCCTTTTCCCAGTCGGCCGGCAGCTTGTGGGCGACTCCCTGGTGGCAGTCGATGCAGGTCAGGCCCTCCTGCCGCGCCTGGGCATGCTTGCGCTTGGCCGGCCGCACCTGCTTCTCCTCGTCCATGGACTCGAAGCTGTGGCAGTTGCGGCACTCGCGCGAATCGCTGGCCCTCATCGTCGTCCATACCGACTTGGCGAGATCGGTTCGCGCGGCGTTGAACTTCTCGGTCGTGCTCACGGTGCCGACGATCTTGTGATAGAGCTCGTTGGTGGCGCGGATCTTGCGGCCGAGCTTGTGCACCCAGTCCTTCGGCACATGACAGTCGGCGCAGACAGCCCGCACGCCGGTGCGGTTACTGAAGTGAACCGTGCTCTTGATCTCGGCATACACGTTGTCGCGCATCTCGTGGCACGAGATGCAGAAGGTTTCGGTGTTCGACAGCTCCATTGCCCAGTTGAAGCCGCCCCAGAAGACGATGCCAGCGGCAAAGGCGACGGCGACGAACCCGGCCAAGAACCAGCCGGCGCCCGGCCCGTGCAACCGCGACACGATCCGCTCGAACATGCCGCCCCTTTATCTTGCGCGCAGCCGCCCCCTGAGAGGACGGTCCGCCGGCCGCTCGACGTCGATTCGCCCGACCAGCTGCAGCGCCCGGCCGGCGAACCACCGGCCAGGCACCCCCCGCAGCATGGACCAAGGCGCTAATTGAGGGTCACCGCCTTGATGTTGGCTTCGGCGCCGATCCCGAGTGTCAACGGGAACGACACGAAGTGATAGCGCGTCGTTACGTTGTCATCATGCACCGCCAGACCGACGGTGTAAACGCCGCCAACCTTCATGATCTTGTCGTCCTCGGGATGCCCGGTATCGAGCTTGCGCCGCCACAGCACGGTGTAGGCGCCGTCCTTCCAGGTGCCCTTGGCGTAGTCGTTGTCGGCGGCCGATCCCTTGGCGTCGGCGCGGCTGATCAGCCGCCCCGGCAGGATGTCGCCCTCTTTCCAGCCCGCATTGGGATCGAACGGCGCGGCGTTCTCTTCGCGCACGACCGCCGCCGGCTTGGCCGCGTTGCCGATATCCTCGGCGCGCAAGGCCTTGAAGCCGGTCTTGGCGGCGTCGAACATGAACTTCGGCAGCTTGGTCTTGCCGTCGATGTTGGAGGCGAAGGGATTCGCGCCGGAATCGAACAGGCGATATTCGAGCACGTAGCCGTCATCGGCCATGCCGACCGGGTTGCTGCGCGCGACACGCCACTGCATCAGGTCGAGGAAGCCGCCGGCGGCCTTGATCTTGGCGATCTCGTCGGCCGACTTCGGCTTGTCCCAGCTCGCGGCGTCGTCGCTGCGGCTGGCGGCGAGGTACTTGAGAATCTCGTTCCGCTTCATGCCGGCGTCGCCGAAGAAAAGATGCTTCTTGACCTCCTCCTCGCCCGCCACCTTCGGCGCGTCGCGCATGCCGTTATGG
This sequence comes from uncultured Rhodospirillaceae bacterium, assembly GCA_964442055.1. Lineage (GTDB taxonomy): Bacteria > Pseudomonadota > Alphaproteobacteria > Ferrovibrionales > Ferrovibrionaceae > CAYTWJ01. The sequence goes on from CAYTWJ010000236.1 coordinate 4,409, forward strand.
CAGGTCACCCAGCAGCCCTGCTGGGCGAACCGCGGCACCTTGCCGTCGTCGAGCATGATCGCCAAGCGGTCCTCGTAAAGCGGCGGCTGGGCGCCGGAACGCACCTTCTCGGATGAACGGTAGCTGCCATAGGACTTCCAGTCCTTGCCGTCGAAGCGCACATAATCGTGCATCCGCCCTTCGCGGCTCATCTGGGTCTTCCACTGGAAGCGGAAATAGACGAATTCCTTGTCGTGCGCCGCCTGCACGGCGAGCGCCAGCGTGCCATTCTTGCCGGCGATCGGCGCCGGCTCGAGCGCGCCGCCCTTGACCAGCTTGTTGCCGAGATCGGCCTCGTCGCCTTCGTGGCAGGAGATGCAGGCCTTGCCCTGCGCGACCTGCTTGTCGCCCTTCTTGTGTTCCGGGGTGAGCAGCCAGTCGTACGTCGATTGCCCGGGGTAGAACAGCGTCACCGTCTTGCTCGGAACCTTCGACCAGTCGATGGTCGCCGGATCGGCAGCCAGCGCCGGCCCCGCCATCAGCGAAGCCGCGCCCATCAAAACCGCTATTTTTCGCATCGTCGTCCCCTTCCCGGCCAACGTTGTGCATCGGCGTTCCAAGAACCGCGAAGTCGCGGCAGCGCGATGCGCCACATACGCCAGGCAACATTATGCACGGGGCCATCGCCCCCAGCTTGATCCAGATTATGGCGCGGCGGCGGAACGACTTCGAGGATGGGCGTTCGCGAGCAAAAGACGGCAGCGCCCCGCCGGCCAACGGAGAGGCCGCAGCCGAGCGCCGCCGCAGATTCGGGCGCGGTTCGCTGGGGCGATCGACTGCCGGCGACAGTGCGGCGGGCGCCGCAGACGGCCAGTCGTAGATCGGCAACCGGCCGATTCGCCGGCGCCGGCCCGCTCAGTTCTTCGACTTGTCGACCAGGCGATTGGCGGCGATCCACGGCATCATGGCACGCAGCTTCTCGCCCACCGCCTCGATCGGATGCGCGGCCGAGCGGGCGCGCATCGCCTTGAACGAGGTCTGGTTGACCCGGTTCTCGAGCATCCACTCGCGGCTGAAGCGCCCCGACTGGATGTCGTCGAGAATCCGCTTCATCTCCTCCTTCACCGCCGGCGTGATGACCCGCGGCCCGCGGGTGTACTCGCCGTACTCGGCGGTGTTGGAGATCGAGTAGTTCATGTTGGCGATGCCGCCCTCGTAGATCAGGTCGACGA
>CAYTWJ010000237.1:0-5599 GCA_964442055.1 uncultured Rhodospirillaceae bacterium
GGGCCCCGATCAGACAGGGATCGCAGAAATGCCGAAGCACGACCCCGCGGCCGCAGCGCCCGTCCCGACGGCGCCCGCCGAGGGGATGGCTGAACGGCTCGGGGCATGGCTGCGGCGCGCCGAGCGCACGTACCACGAGCAGGTTCTGCGCAAACTCGCGGAACCGGCCGAGGCGTCCCCCGAAGCCAGGGTCGCCTCGGAACCGCCGCCGGCCGTCGACGCCAGGACGGCGGAAGGGCGCCGTCCTTCCGATGCCCCGGCCGGTGAGGAGAGGCGTCCGGCGGAAGGAAAGCGGGACATCGAAACCAGCGCAGTCGTCGAAGACAAGGCCGCCTCCGAAGCCGCACGCACCGCGCCGGCGCAGGGGACTGAGGAGCGCCGACTGGCCGAGACGCGCCGGGCCGAGAATGCCGGACGGCCGCCGGGCGATAGCGCCGTGGCCGACTCGAAGCCGGCCGAGAGCAAGGCGCCAGCCGACGCGAAGGCCGCGGCAGATCTCAAAGCCGTCGAGGATCGCCGTGCCGATGAGGCGCGGCGGCAGGCGGAGGCGAAGGCAGCGGCCGAGGCCAAGGCGGCTGCGGAGGCCAAAGCTGCCGCGGATGCCAAGGCCGCCCTCGATCTGAGGCAGGCGGAGCTGCGGCGGCAGGCGAAACGCAAGGCCGAGGAAGAGGCGCGTAAAGCCGAGGCGGCGGCGAATGAGGCTCTAGAGGCAGACCGTCGCGCGCGGCAGGCGGCGGAGGATGAGCGGCGGCGCGCGGCTGCGGCGGCGAAGGCGGAGGAGGACGCGCGCAGGGCCACGGAGGAGGCGCGTGCCGCAGAGGCGAAACGGGAGGCGGAGCGCCGCGCCGCCGAGGCGAAGGTGGCTGCCGAGGCCAAGGCGGCTGCGGAGGCCAAAGCTGCCGCGGATGCGAAGGCCGCGGCGGAGGCGCGGGCGCGCGAGGAGGCGCAGCGAGCGGAGGCGGCTGCGAAAGCCGCCGGCGAGGCGAGGGCGGCGGCCGAGGCTGCGGCCGCTGAGCAGAAGCGCGAGGCGGAGCAGAGGATTGCAAGAGAGGCGCAAGAGGCCGCCGAGGCGGCTGTGCGCGCCATCGCCGCGGCGCGGGCCAAGATCGCATCGGGGCAGCGGGCTCCCGAGCAGGGCAGCCGCGATCCCGGCGGCAAGGCCGCCTCGGCGGCCCGCCCGGCGTCTGGCTCCCGTTCCGGGAGTACTCAACCGGTGCAGCCGGCCCGTTGCAAGGCGGCCGGGACGACGGTCCGCGTTCCCGGATGGTACGTGGTCCAGCCGGGCGACACCCTCTGGCAGATCGCCGAGCGGCACTATGGCAACGCGCTGCGCTATCCCGCGATCAAGCGCGCCAACCGCGCAGTGCGGCGCACGAATTTCATTGTGCCTTGCCAGCGCCTCTACCTGCCGCGCTGATCGCCCTGAGCGGGACGCATGGCAGAGGGAACCGCCGGTCGGCGCAAAGCCTGCTGCGTTCGGGGCGGCTGCCGGCACGGTGCACCCTGTGCGTGCGGCAGCGTCTCGCTCAGATGCGCCAACCAGAATGCAAGGCCGCGATGCCGCCCGAGAGGTTGCGATAGCAGACGCGCGCAAAGCCGGCGGCGGCGATCATCTGGGCGAATGCCTCCTGGCGCGGAAAGCGGCGGATGCTCTCGACAAGATACCGGTAAGGCTCGGCGGAGCCGGCGACGAGGCGGCCGATGCGCGGGATCACCTCGAAGGAATGCAGATCGTAGAGCCGGTCGAGAATCGGCACGTCGACCTCTGAGAACTCGAGGCACAGGAAGCGGCCGCCGAGCTTGAGCACGCGATGCGCCTCGGCGAGCGCGCGGTCGATGTGCGTCACGTTGCGGATGCCGAAGGCGATCGTGTAGGCGTCGAAGCTGCGATCGGGAAAGGGCAGCGCCTCGGCGTTGCCTTCGACAAGCGCGACGCGGTCGGCGAGGCCCGCGGCGTCGATCTTGCGCCGGCCGACGGCCAGCATCTCGGGGCTGATGTCGCAGATCACGGCGCTGGCGCCGGCGCCCGCGGCCGCCATGATCTTGAGCGTCACGTCGCCGGTGCCGCCGGCGACGTCGAGGAGCCGCCAGGGCGTCGTCGTCCTGGGCGGCGCGAGCCAGGCGACGAGATCGTCCTTCCAGAGCCGGTGAAGTCCGCCCGACATCAGGTCGTTCATCAGGTCGTAGCGTTCGGCGACGCTGGCGAAGACACCGTTCACGAGCCGCTGGCGCTCGGCCTCCGGCACCTCGCGAAAGCCGAAGCTCGCCGTGCCGGCCGCACTTCGATCGTTTTTGCTGTTGGTCATCGCCGGCAAGATTAGCGGCAGTTGCGCCCGTTCGCTATGTTGCGGTGCAGGAAAAGACGCGCTGTCGGCGCGTCGCTGTCCCCGGGGCGCGGCAGATGGAGCACACTTTTTTGAGCAAGGCGGCGGTTCTGCTCGCGGCGGCGGCCGTGGCGGCGCCCATCGGCCGGCGTCTGCGCATCGGCTCGGTGCTCGGCTATCTCGGTGCCGGGGTGCTGATCGGGCCGTTCGGTCTTGCTCTCTTCGGCGATGTCGAGAGCATCCTGGCCATCGCCGAGCTCGGCATTGTGCTGCTGCTCTTCCTGATCGGCCTCGAGTTGCGCCCGCAGCGGCTGTGGACCATGCGGCGGGCGGTGTTCGGCGCGGGCGCAGCGCAGGTGCTCATCTCCGGTCTTCTGCTCGGCGCGGTGGCGGTGGGCTTCGGCGTTGACGTGCCCGCGGCGGGTGTCGTCGGTCTCGCGCTGGCGTTGTCCTCGACCGCGTTCGTGCTGCAGGTGCTCGAGGAGAAGAAGGAGCTCACGCAGCGCCACGGCCGGCTCGCGTTCTCGGTCCTCCTGTTTCAGGATCTCGCCTCGATCCCGCTCATCGCGCTGGTGCCGATCCTGGCCGCGAAGGGAAGAACCAATCTCGCCGAGGCCGGCGGCGCGGTGCTGATGGCCGTCGCCGTGATCGCCGCGGTAATCGTTCTGGGCCGGTTCGTGCTCAACCATGTTTACCGCCTTGTCGCGCGTTCCGGCGTGCGCGAGGCGATGACCGCATCGGCGCTGCTGACCGTCATCGCCGTGGCGCTCTTGATGCAGTTCGCCGGCCTTTCGGCGGCACTCGGCGCTTTCCTCGCCGGAGCGCTGCTTGCCGAGAGCGAGTACCGGCATCAGATCGAGGCGGACATCCAGCCGTTCGAGGGGCTGCTGCTCGGACTGTTCTTCACCGCCATCGGCATGTCGCTCGACCTGAAGCTGCTGGCGCGGGAATGGCTCGCCTTGCTGGCGCTGGTCGGCGGTCTCCTCGCGATCAAGAGCCTCGTTCTTTATGCGGTGGGGCGCTGGCAGGGCCTCGAGCCTAGGGCGGCGCGCCGGCTCGGGCTCGCCGTATCGCAGGGCGGCGAGTTCGCCTTCGTGATCCTTGGCCTTGTCGCCGGCGCGCGCCTCCTCGAGCCTGCCATCGCCGACCGGCTGGCGCTGGTCGTCACGCTCTCGATGGTGGCGACGCCGCTCCTGCTCATCGCCGACGACTGGCTGATGCGCCGGGATCGGCCGGCGGCGCCCGACTACGAGATGCCGCCCGGCGGCGACGGGCACGTGGTGATCGCCGGCTTCGGCCGCGTCGGCCAGATCGTGGCGCGCATCCTGAGGGCCAGGGGCATCCCGTTCACCGCGCTCGATTCGAACCCGGACCAGATCGAGCTCGTCAAGCGATTCGGCAACACCGCCTACTTCGGCGACGCGAGCCGGCTCGACATCCTGGAGGCGGCGCGCACCGACAAGGCGCGCGCCTTCGTGCTCGCCATCGACGACGTTGCCGCCTCGCTCAAGACGGCGGAGGTCGTGCGCCGGCACTTTCCCCACGTGCCGATCTATGCCCGCGCCAGAAACCGCCAGCACATCTACCGGCTCATGGACCTTGGCGTCCGAGAGATGCGCCGCGAGACGTTTCTCGCCTCCGTCGACCTTTCGCGGATGGTGCTGCGCGGGCTCGATGTGCCCGAGGCGGAGGTGCGGCGCATCACCGACGCCTTCATCGCGCACGACCGCAAGCGGCTCTACGAGGATTATCGGCTTTCCACCGACGAGGCCAAGCTGATCGCTCAGGCGAGGAAAAACGCCGAGGAGCTCGAAGAGATTCTGAAAGGCGATTTAAGCGCCGAGGTATCCCGAGCAGCGGAGTGAGGAGCGGTGGCCGTGGTCGGCAGGCGGATCATCACTCGATGTCGCCTAGCTGATGCGGAAAGCGATCCGGGAGTATCATAAGTTTTTGGTAAACTGCTGTTGGTGTCCCTTCGACCGAAAGGAGATGTGCTGATGAACATCGAAATCGAATACTGCGGGCTTTGAGGCTATGAGCCACGCGCCCGGCGGGCGCGCGACCTCATTCTGAAGAAGCATCCCGAAGCCAAGGTGACGCTCAGGAAGTCCGGCGGCGGGGTGTTCGAGATCACCGTCGACGGCCGGCTCGCCTACTCGAAGAAGGCGACGGGCGAGTTCCCGACCGACAAGGAAGTCCTGGCGACGGTCGGCTGAAGCCGGGATTGGCGGCGGAGCGGCGGGGTGCCACGGCCAAGCTGTGGGCAGCGCCCCGGCGCCGCAGCCGGTTCGTGCCGTCTCGTGCTATAAGCGCCGCATGAGCAACCCAGAGGACGTGAGACCGTCGCCCGAGGTGCGCGTTGGAAGCGTGACCTTCGCGCAGGACCGGCCGATCGCCGTGTTCGCCGGCCCCTGCCAGATGGAGAGCCGCGCCCACGCGCTCGAGATGGCTTCGGCTCTGCAAGAGATCGCCGGCCGGCTCGGGCTTGGGCTCGTCTACAAGACGAGCTTCGACAAGGCGAACCGCACCTCGCTTGCGGGCAAGCGCGGCATCGGGCTTGAAGCGGCGCTCCCCGTGTTCGCCGAGATCCGCGAGCGGCTCGGGCTGCCGGTGGTAACGGACGTCCACGACGTCGCGCAATGCGCGCGGGTGGCGTCGGTCGTCGACGTGCTGCAGATCCCGGCGTTCCTGTGCCGGCAGACCGATCTCCTGGTCGCGGCGGCGAGAACGGGCAAGGTTGTCAAGATCAAGAAGGGGCAGTTCCTGGCGCCCTGGGACATGAAGAACGTCGTCGCCAAGGTGACGGGTAGCGGCAACCCGAACGTGCTGGTCACCGAGCGCGGCGTCTCCTTCGGCTACAACACGCTGGTCGTCGACATGCGCGGGCTCGCGATCATGGCCGAGACCGGCGCGCCGGTCGTTTTCGATGCGACGCACGCGGTGCAGCAGCCGGGCGGACAGGGGACCGCGTCGGGCGGCGACCGGCGTTTCGTGCCGGTCCTGGCGCGGGCGGCGGTGGCGGTGGGCATCGCGGGCCTTTTCATCGAGACTCACCAGGATCCGGACCGGGCGCCGTCGGACGGTCCGAACATGGTGCCGCTGCGCGAGTTCGAGGCGCTGATGCGCGATCTGATGGCGCTCGACCGGGTGGCCAAGTCGCTGGCGCGGCCCGGCCGCGCGTGAGGGCGTGCATGATCGCTTCGCGCGCCCTTGCCTCGCAACCGACGCCCAAGCTGCGGGCGGCGCTGCTGCGCGGCGCGCCGGTCGCGCTCGGA
>CAYTWJ010000238.1:0-5561 GCA_964442055.1 uncultured Rhodospirillaceae bacterium
GCTGCGGTCCTCGGGCAGGAAGCCGAGGTCGGCGCTCAGGCCGTGGCGGACGTTGTCGCCATCGAGCACGTAGACCTGGTAGCCGAGCGCGAACAGGCGCCGCTCGGCCTCGAAGGCGAGCGTCGTCTTGCCGGCGCCGGAAAGCCCGGTCAGCCAGAGCACGCCGCCGGCATGGCCGTTGCGCCGGGCGCGCTCGGCGATGCTGACGCGGTGCTCGATCCGCTGCACGTTGGTGGCGCGCACGGGCATCAGCGGGCGCTCGATAGGGGGGCCTGGCTTGCCAGCGCGTCGAATCTCTTCATGCCGGGATCGGGTCGGAGAATGGGTCGGAGGGCCGGGATCGGGGCGACAAAAGCCGGTTTGCCCGGCCCTGTCAACGGCGGCTAGACTGCCGCCGCTTCCGGCGCGGGCCGGGTTTTCGCGTGAGTTGGCAAGGCGGGCATGCGGCTCAATCTCGGATGCGGCCAGCGCAAGCTGGCGGGCTGGCTCAATGTCGACAAGGTGGCGGACTGCCAGCCCGACGCGGTGGTCGACCTCGAGCGTTTCCCCTGGCCCTGGCCCGACAGCTCGGTCGACGAGGTGCTGTTCAACCACGTGCTCGAGCATCTCGGCGCCGCGACTGCGGTCTATCTCGGCATCGTCAAGGAGCTCTACCGCGTCTGCCGCCACGACGCCCTGGTGACGATCGTCGTGCCGCATCCGCGCCACGACCATTTCCTCAACGACCCCACCCACGTGCGCCCGATCACGCCGCAGGGGCTCGAGATGTTCTCGCAGGCGAGAAACCGCGAATGGCGGGCCAAGGGGGTGGCCAACACGCCGCTCGGGCTCTATTGCGGCGTCGATTTCGCCATCGCCTCGGTCAACATGACGCCCGACGAGCCCTGGCGCGGCCGCTTCCAGCGCGGCGAGATCACCGCCGCCGACCTGGCCCAGGCCGCGCGCATGTACAACAACGTCATCACCGAGTTCACGGTGGTGCTCAAGGCGGTCAAGGCGCCCTGATGGCGGAAGGCGCCAGGACGGCCGCCGCCGCCGACAGCCGCACCGCGATCGTCGCCTTCACCGCGGCGGCGCCGTTCGAGTTCCGCCAGCACAATTCCTGCGCCCGCGCGCTGCAGCGCGGCGAGGCCGGCGAGCGCTACTACACCGGCTCGCGCGAGTTCGCCAACCAGGTGCTGGCGCGCGAGCCTGCGCGCTTCCGCATCGTCGAGCTCGAATCGCGCTGGAAATGCCTGCCGCGCGCGCGCTGGGGCGAGGCCAGGTTCGCCGCCAAGCGCGTGCTCTTCATCCTGCCGAGCCAGGCGCTGGGCAGCAACGTGGCGACGCTGCTCTTCCTGCACGCCTTCGCCGAGCAGCGCCGGCCGAAGGCGATCGGCGTCTTCTCGGCGCGCTCGGCCGCCGACATCTACTTCGCCACCGATCTCGCCAAGGTCTATCCGCTCTGGATCTCGCGGCGCGAGCTTAAAGAATGGGACCTGGTGATCGATCTCGGCCACCTGGAGAGCCGGCGCGACATCGACATCTGGCCGGTCGACATGGAGGCCGACCTTTTGGCCGCGTTCGGGCTCGCGCCGTCGGCGCGCTTCGCCGGGGGCCCGCGGCCGCTGGCACCGGCTGCGCGCGGGCGCGCCCGGCCGCGCATCGGCATCTTGCCGCTCGCCTCGTCGCCGCTGCGCACATTGCCGCCGCCGGTGACGCTGGCGCTGGCCGAGGCGCTGGCGCCGCTCGGCGACCTCGCGCTCTCGCTCAACCGCAACCAGCGCCAGGGCGTCCTCTACGCGCAGGCACTGGCCGGGCGCCTGCCCGCCGGCTGCGAAGTGGCCGACGTCTATCCCGCGATCGCCGACCTGATGGCCGGCATCGAGGCCTGCGACTACGCGGTGTTCGCCGATTCCGGGCCGGCGCACATGAGCAAGCTCCACGGCACGCCCGGCGTGGCGGTCTATTCCTCGGCGCCCGGCGACGTGCTGCAGGGCCGCTTCACCAACTTGAGGCGCTGGACGGTGCCCTTCGTCGGCCCGCATTGCGCGAGCCCCTGCGGCCTCGCCAAGCTGCGCCAGACCGCCGACGGGCGGATCGGCTGCATGGGCTCGCTCGGCCTGCCCTTGAGCGCGCTGCCCGGCCTGCCCAAGGGCGGCGACGCGGCGGTGGTCGACCGGCTCTTCCGCGAGCCGGTGCCCTGCCTGGCGTCGCTCGCCGCCAACCCGACGCCGCTGGTCGATTTCGTCGTCGCCGACCTGAAGGCCCTGCTGGCCGGAGCCGAGGCAGGCCCTCAGAGATAGCCGAAGCGGCGCATCTGCTCGCCATGGGCGGCGACCAGCCGCTCGGCCTGGGCGGGCGAGAGCAGCTTCTTCCATTGCCCCGACTTGCCTTCGCGGAAGAAGGCGCGGGCGTGCGCCGAGCGCTCCTTGAAGCCGTGCTTCTGCTCCTGCGCCTGCAGCACGCGGAAGGAGGAGAAGCGGATCGCCTTGTCCAGCCGCTCGCGCTCCGGCTTGAGGCCGAGGAAGGCGGCGACGCCGCGGAAGGTCCTGAGCGGCGCCGCCTGCATGTCCTCGTAGCGCACGACGTGGAGCTGCGGGCTCGGCCGCCCGGTCCAGCTCTGCACGTGCATCGACCACGAGCCGTAGAACTGCGCCACGTTGCCGGCGTCGGCGGCGGTCTGGCCGGCGGGGTTGTTGAGCATGGCGATGGCGCCGTCGAGGTCGAGGCCGAAATGGTGGGTGAGCGAGATGGCGACGTCGCGCGGGTCGCGCACGACGTAGATCGCGCCGGCGGTGCAATCCATGCTGATCAGCGGCACGCCGTGCCAGTCGCCGAGCATGTTGTGGGTCTTGACGAAGACCGAATCGGGGAAGGTCTCGGTCAGCCGCCGGTGCACGCGCGGGCGCAAGGCGGCGATCTCCTCCGGCGCGAGGGCGTCGATCGGCCCCCCCTGCGCCGCCTCGTACCAGACGCGCAGCGTGTCGCCGTGGGTGAAGCGGTCGAGGCTGTTGATGTCCATCGGCCGCGCCGGGTTGCGCAGCAGGTTGTGCAGGAACGCGCGCAGCCAGGTGTTGCCCGACTTCGGGTAGGAGGCAAGCCAGATGATCGCGCCCATGATCGCGCTCGTCTATCCCAGGCGCACTTGATAGCGGCTGGCGCGCGGGCGTGCAAAGCGAAAGGGGCGTGGCTTCCGCCACGCCCCCGATCGTTCGCCGCGCCGGCGCGGCTCAGAAATCGAGCCGGGTGCCGATGACGAAGTCCCAGGCCTCGTTCTCGGGCTTGGGCGCGGTGGTGATGTTCGAGCTCCAGTCGAAATACTGCACGCCACCGTAGAGCTTGATGCCGGGGCCGAGCTCGTACATGGCGCCGAGCGAGACGCCGGTGTACTCGTCCTCCTGGCCGGCCGATCCGGCGTTGCCGAGCGGATCCTCGGCCTTGGCGTCGTGATACTGCACGCCGAGCGTCCACGGCCCGGTGGCGTAGGCCAGCCCGACGTTCCAGTCGCGCTGGTCGACATCGCGCGCGCCGTAGCGGTTCGAGCTCTTCTTGTAGCCGCCGCCGAGCGTGAAGCCGGCATAGCCGAGGCTGGCGCCGGCGCCCCATTGCGTGTTGTCGTCGAAGGAGGCGGTCGACAGCGCCGCCGCCATGCGGGCGTAGGCCGCGTAGAGGGCCACGTCGACGCCGCCGATGGTGCGCACGTAGTTGGCGGCGATGTCGAAGCCGTCCTCGAGCCGCCCCGAAGCGCTGGCGCCGGAACGCTGCATGCCGGCGTAGGAGCCGCCGCAGCGGGTCGGCCCGGTGGCGGCATCGCCCTCCTCGCAGCCCGACGGCGTGTAGGAGACGCCGAGCTGGAAGCCCGACATGCGCGGCGTGAAGTACGTCAGCTTCTCGAAGTCGCCGCTGTTGTCGAGATAGGTGGTCGGCGTGCCGAGGATCGAGCCGGCGGGGATGTTGGCGGCGAGGATGGTCGGCGAGTTGACGCCGTGGCTGCTGATCGGCGTCGGCGCGCCGTACCACATCTTGTTGGCGACGCCGTCGGTCTGGCCGAGCTCGACGCGGCCGTAGGCGTGGCTGAAGAAGATGAAGCTCTCGTCGATCTGGTCGGTGCAGTCCTCGGCCTCGAGCTCGACGCGCACGCCGACCTGCAGCCCGTTGGCCAGCGTGGTGGTGCCGCGGAACCAGATCTCGGCCTCGCGCAGCATGCCGTGGCCGCGGCGGTCGCCGAGCGCGGTGCCGACGCCGTCGTCCTGGCTGACATAGTGGTAGGCGGCATCGAAGTAGCCGCCGACCGACATCTGGATCGGCGCGTCCTTCTTGTCCTGGGCGACGGCGGCGCCCGCGCTGGCGAGCCCGGCGGCGACCAGGGCGGTGGTGCCGAACAGTACCTTCTTCATTCTTGCCCCTCTCGAGAACCGTATGAGATGACGCGACGCCGCCGTTCGCGGCTGTTCTGGCGATACTTTTCGACGGAAGGCCGTGTCTTCGCAAGCGGTTAGAGGGCGAAAGCGAAGCTTTGCGGCGACCTGTGGCTTGCACGACACAGTTGCGCGGGATTTGAGCAAAACCCGCCCGGAATTGGCCAATGGATGTGCATGGCTGGCCGATCGGCGGTGAGGCCGGAAGCCCGGCCCGCAAGGCCCGGGTGGGGCGCGCCAAGGCCTCGCCCTTCGAGACGGCGCTTCGCGCCTCCTCAGGACGAGGCGGGAGGGATCTTCCACGATCCCATCCTGAGCAGCGCGGCGTCTCAAAGAATGAGGTCCGCCTCGTCCTGAGGAGCGCCCGCAGGGCGCGTCTCGAAGGGCGAGGCGGCGGCAATTCGCAACGCGCCGCCGGAAAACGAACGGGGGGCGAGTTGCCTCGCCCCCCGACGTGTCCCCGTAAACGCTGGAGATCAGAACGCCAGCGAGGTGCCGATACGCAGGATGGTCGCGTCGCTGTCGCACTTGCCGCTGCTGGTGATTGAGCTAGTGCCGCATGTCGAAGTCTCTGTGCCAGCCTCCAACTTGTGATAGCTGACGCCGCCCCACATGGTGATGCCGGGGCCCATGGCGTAGGTGACGCCGAGGTAGTAGTGGTTGCCCTCGTCGTCCGGAGCGCCCGAAACTTCCTGCTCGACGTTGCCATACTCGAAGCCGATGCCCCACGGGCCGGTCACGTAGCGGACGCCGGCGTTCCAAGTCTTGTACTCGAGGCCGTTGGCGGCCTTCTTGTTGGTGTAGGCACCGCCGACGGTGAAGCCGGCATAGTCGACGCTGGCACCCAGGCCCCACTCGCGCGGGTCGTCGGCACCGGCGGCCTTGTTGACGTTGTCGCCGGTATTGTAGCCGCCGTAGATGCCGACCTCGACATCGCCGAGCTTGTTCACGTAGTTGGCGGCGACCTCGAAGATGTCCTGGATGGTGTTGCTGGCGCAGCTCACGCCATCGCAGATCATGCCGCCATACGAACCAAAGGAACGCTCGACATCGCCGCCCTTGAGGTTCTCGGGCGAGTACGAGGCGCCGATCTGGAAGCCGGCGAAGCGCGGCGTGAAGTAGCTGATGTGGTTGGTGTCGTTGCCGAGGCTGAGCCGCGCG
>CAYTWJ010000239.1:0-5492 GCA_964442055.1 uncultured Rhodospirillaceae bacterium
CTCGGCTATCGCACCGAGAGCGAGGGCGAGGCCACGCGCTTCCGGGCCGCCGCCCGCGACCCCTCCGCGAAGCCGGCGAAGAGCCGCCGCCGCGACCGCCGGATCGCGGCCAAACGGACGGATTCGCCCTTCGCCCGCCTGCGCGAGTTGACGCTGGGCTGAGCCGCCGATGACCGCCGACGCCATCCGCATCGACAAGTGGCTCTGGTACGCCCGTTTCTGCCGCGGCCGCGCCGCGGCGCAGCGGCTGGTGAGCGAGGGCCGCGTGCGGGTCAACCGCTTGCCGGTGGCCAAGACGAGCGCGACGGTGAAGCCCGGCGACGTGCTGACCTTCGCGCTCGGCCCGCACGTGCGTGTCGTGCGCGTGCTCGAGCCCGGCAGCCGGCGCGGCCCGGCGAGCGAGGCGCGCACGCTTTACGAGGATTTGGCGCCGCCGCGCCCGGCCCCCGACCGGCCGGCGGCGGTCCCGCCATGCTGAGCCGCGTCCGCGCCCTGCTCGCCGCCGCCGAGGCGGCGCCGCGCCGGCTCGTGCGCGACGAGAAGCGCATCGCCGCCGCGGCCCTGCTGATCGAGGCGGCGCGCGCCGACCACCGGCTCGAGGCGAGCGAGCAGGCGACGATCCGCCGCCTCCTCGTCGAGCGTTTCGCGCTCGCCCCGGCCGAATGCGACGAGCTCATCGCCGCCGCCACCACGGCGCAGGCCGGCGCCGCGGACCTGGTGCGCTTCACCCGCGTGCTCAAGGACCGCCTCGACCACGACGAGCGCATCGAGATCGTTGAAATGCTCTGGGAAGTGGCCTATGCCGACGGCGTCCTTGACGCCTTCGAGGCGAACCTGCTCAGGCGTGTGGGCGGCCTGCTCTACGTGCCCGACCGCGAGCGCGGCGAGGCGCGCAAGCGGGTGTTGGCGCGGCTGGGGCTGGACGAGGCGCCCGATTCCGCCTAAACCGGCGGCCGAATTGCTGGTTGGAGACCCAGATGACCTATGTGGTGACCGAGGCTTGCATCAAGTGCAAGTACACCGATTGCGTCGAGGTTTGCCCCGTGGACTGCTTCTACGAGGGCGAGAACATGCTGGTCATCCATCCCGACGAGTGCATCGATTGCGGCGTCTGCGAGCCCGAATGCCCGGCCGAGGCGATCCTGCCCGATACAGACAACAGGGCCGAGCGCTGGGTCGAACTCAACCGCGACCTGTCGGAAAAATGGCCGAACATCACCCGCAAGATCGACGCCCCGGCCGATGCTGACGCCTTCAAGGGGGTCGAGGGCAAGTTCGACAAGTATTTCAGCGACAAGCCGGGGAAAGGTACCTAGCTACCGCACACGGCCGGGGCCGCCACCCCTAATTACGGATTTTGCGCCCGCAAACTCTGTATTTTCCCCCTTCTTTGTGTTACATTTTGCGCATCCGATAGTGCCGCGTGCGGTTAACGCCGGCCGGGGTGGCGGAGGTCCTGCGGGGCCCAAGTGAAGTCCCTTCCCGGCGCGGGAGAGCGCGCAGCCGATTTCGGGAAAACGGGGGTCTGTGAGCGTGGCTGGCGATTCCGCCCGGTCCGCGAGGTGAAAGGTCGTCTTGTGCTCAACCGTGGTTCCGTCAAAGAGGCAGCAAAGGTGGTCAAGCGCGTCCCCGCCGGTCCGGCCAAGCCGCAGCGTGCGGCGAAGCCGGCCAAGGCGAAGGCGAAGTCGGAATTCTCGCCCAACGATTACGTGGTCTACCCCACTCACGGCGTCGGGCGCATTCTGCGGCTGGAGCAGCAGGAGATTTCCGGCTTCAAGCTCGAGCTTTTCGTCATCGAGTTCGACAAGGACAAGATGATCCTGCGCGTGCCGGTGTCGAAGGTGCAGCAGGTCGGCATGCGCCGGCTCTCCTCGCCGCAGAAGATGCGCTCGGCGCTCGAGACCCTGAAGGGGCGGGCGCGCATCAAGCGCGCGATGTGGAGCCGCCGCGCCCAGGAGTACGAAGCCAAGATCAACTCCGGCGACCCGATCTCGATCGCCGAGGTCGTGCGCGACCTGCACCGCAACGCCGGGCAGCCCGACCAGTCCTACAGCGAGCGCCAGATTTACGAGGCGGCGCTCGACCGGCTGGCGCGCGAGCTTGCCGCCGTCGAGAAGATCGACGAGGCGGCGGCGGCGAAGCGCCTTGAAAAGGTGCTGCGCGCGGCCTGACCGTCGCGCTAGTCTCCGACCCGGGCGGCGGCCTGGCCGAGCGAGCCGGGGCGCCATTCGCGGGGCCCGCCCCGGCTTCAGCCCGCAGATGATGCCAGCGTGACGGTCGCCGCCACCTTCGCCGAACTGACCTGTGCCCGCCGCGTCTGGGCGGTGGCGGCGATTCACGGCGAGGCCGGGCGGCTGAAGGCGCTGCACGCGGCGCTGGGGCCGCGGCTGCAACCCGGCGACCGGCTGGTCTATCTCGGCAATTTCCTCGGCCGCGGCAACGCCATCGTCGACACGCTCGACGAACTGCTCGCCTTCCGCCGCGCCGCGCTCTGCCTGCCCGGCGCCGAGCCCGAGGACATCGTCTACCTGCGCGGCGCGCAGGAAGAGATGTGGCGCAAGCTGCTCGAGCTGCAGTTCGCCCCGGCACCGGCCGACATTCTCGCCTGGCTGCTGGCGCACGGCGCCGACGCGACGCTTGCCGCCTATGGCGGCAATCCCGAGCGCGGCCGTGCCGCCTTCCGCGAGGGGCCGCTGGCGACGACGCGCTGGACCGGCGGCTTGCGCGCCGCCATGCGCGGCCACCCGGGCCACGACGAGCTGCTGGCCAGCCTGAAGCGCTGCGCCTACACCGCCGGGGGCGAGCTCCTGTTCGTCCATGCCGGGCTCGACCCGCATCGCCCGCTGACCGAGCAGGGCGACGCCTTCTGGTGGGGGTCGGGCTATTTCGAGCAGATGCACGAGTCCTATGCCGGCTTCCGCCTGGTGGTGCGCGGCTATGACCGCGCCCACGGCCCGGCCAAGGTCGGCGCCGTCATTGCCTCGATCGACGGCGGCTGCGGCTTCGGCGGCACCCTGAACGCCGGCTGCTTCGACCTTTCCGGCCGCCCGGTCGACTGGATCGAGGCCTGATCGCCTGGCCGCGCCCCCGCTGCCGGCATGGCAGCCCTGCTTTGCGGCCATCGCGCCGCCCATCCGGCGCCACAAAGTCACCGTAGAACCGTTCAAAACTGCGTGAGGCCCGGACTCCGTCACAGACCGGCGGACTTTCCGGGTGCTAACGGTTGTTGGCTTGGACGGGAGATCGCGATGGCCAAGAGCCCCAGCTTCGACGCCGAGTCCGCCAACCGGGCCTTTATCCGCAAGGTGATGAAGGCGCCGCTGCTGTCGGCCGACTACGAGCACGACCTGGCGCGCCGCTGGCGCGAGCAGGGCGACGAGGCGGCGCTGCACGAGCTTGTCGGCGCCTATTTCCGCCTGGTCGTGGCGACGGCGGCGCGCTTCCGCAGTTACGGCCTGCCCCTCAGCGACCTGATCCAGGAGGGCAATATCGGCCTGATGCAAGCGGCGGCCCGCTTCGAGCCGGCGCGCCAGGTCCGCTTCTCGACCTATGCCGGCTGGTGGGTGCGGGCGGCGATCCAGGATTTCATTTTGCGCAACTGGTCGATCGTGCGCACCGGCACCACGGCGGCGCAGAAGACGCTGTTCTTCAACCTGCGCCGGCTGCGCGCCAGGATCGCCGCCGATCCCGAAGGCCGGCTCAGCCCGGCCGAGCGGCGCCAGGTGGCGCACGCGCTCCGCGTGCCGCTGGCCGAGGTCGAGGCCATGGAGGGCCGCCTCGCCGCCGGCGACCGGTCGCTGAACGCGACCATCGCCGAGGGCGGCGAGGCCGCCTGGCAGGACCTGCTCGCCGACGAGCGGCCCGACCCGGAGCAGGCCGTGCTGGCGCTGCGCGACGGCGCGACCCGGGCGCGCTGGCTGCACCAGGCCATGGCCGGGCTGACGCCGCGCGAGCGCACGATCATCGAGGAGCGCCGGCTCGCCGACGAGGCGGTGACGCTCGAAGTGCTGGGCCGCGAGCTCGGCATCAGCAAGGAGCGCGTGCGCCAGCTCGAGGAACGGGCGATGAAGAAGCTGCGCGAGGCGCTGCTGGCAGCCGCCGGCAATGACGACCCCGAGGCGACCGGCCTGATCCCGGCCTAAGGGCTATTCCGCCAGTCCGGCCTTCCGCAACCCTTCCGTGATGCGCGCCCTGTAGGCCGAATCGCCGGTGGCCAAATTGGCTTGGCCCAGATTGCTGCGGTCGAGGCGGATGCCGGCGGCATGCAATTCGTTGAGCTCCCACTCCGCCTCGGTGCGGCGGCCAAGATGGCCGAGCGTCGCCGCCAGCAGCCAGCGCGAAGGGTGCCAGTTCGGGTTGCGCTCCAGCGCCAGGCGGAAGTCGGCCACCGCCATGTCATATTCGCCGAGCGCGAAGCGGGCGATGCCGCGTATGTGAATATGCCAGTAGCGGAAATGGGGATTGAGGCGCATCGCACGCTCGATCTCCTGCAGGGCCTCCTGTCCGCGGTTCATCCCGGCCAGCACGGCGGCCCGCCAAGCCAGCCCGTCGGCGTAGTTCGGGTTGAGGTCGATCGCTTTCTGCGCCTCGGCCAGCGCCTCGTCGAGGCGGCCGGCGCGCGCCAACGCGGTGCTGAGGGTGTAGCGCGCCTCGGGCAGCGTCCCGTCGAGGGCCACCGCCTGACGGGCGGCCAACACGGCCAGGCGTTCGCTGGTTTCGCGGTCCGCCGACCAGCCCATCTGCACGTCCATGCTGTGGGTATTGGCGATCTGGCCGATGGCGCGGGCGAACTTCGGATCGCGCTCGGCGGCGATGGTGAAATGGCGCCGCGCGGCCTCGTTGTCCTCGCGGGTGAAGCGCCCGACATGCTCGAGCCCGCGCAGCCAGGCGTCATAGGCCTCGAGGTCGCTGGTCGGCCGTTGCCCCAGACGTTCCTTCTCGCTCGGCGTCAGATGCACGGCCAACGCGGCGACAATGCGCTGGCGCACGTCGTCCTGGACGGCGAACAGATCGGTCAGGTCGCGGTCATAGCGCTCGGCCCAGACGTGATGGCCGCTCACGGCGTCGATGAGCTGGGCGGTGATGCGCACCCGCGGCCCCGCCTTGCGCACGCTGCCCTCGACCACGTAGCGCGCGCCGAGCGCGCGGCCGACATCGCGCAGGTCGGAATGCCGGCCCTTGTAGGCGAAGGTCGAATTGCGCGCGATCACCAGCAGGCCCGACACTTTGGAAAGGTCGGTGATCAGGTCCTCGGTGAAGCCGTCGCTGAAATAGCTCTGCGCCGGGTCGTCGCTGAGATTGACGAAGGGCAGCACCGCCACCGCCGGCTTGCTCGCCGCATCGGCCTGAACCGGCGCCGACGGTGGTGGCGCGCGCAGCCAGAGCCCGACCGCCCCGGCGGCGAACAGCAGCATCAGCCCCGCCGCAACATGCCAGGCACGCAGCTTCGGCCTCGCGCCCGGCTTGGCCTCGCCATCCGCCCGCCAGCGCCA
>CAYTWJ010000240.1:0-5473 GCA_964442055.1 uncultured Rhodospirillaceae bacterium
GAGCAGCGAGCCCATGTCGAGCGCGTAGATGACCGCGTTCGTCAGCACCTCGGGCACCTCACCCTTGACGATCTTGCGCGCCAGGCCCTCGGCGATCGCCGTCTTGCCGACGCCGGGATCGCCGACATAGAGCGGGTTGTTCTTCGAGCGGCGGCAGAGGATCTGGATCGTCCGCTCGATCTCCGCCTCGCGCCCGATGAGCGGATCGATCTTCCCGGCGCGCGCCTTCTCGTTGAGGTTGACGCAATAGGCCGACAGCGCCTCGCTTCCCTTGCTGGACACGCGCTCGCTCTCTCCTTCCTGGTCGGCGCCGCGCACCGTGCGCCGCTCGGACTTGCCCGCCGCCTTGGCGATGCCGTGGCTGATGTAGCTCACCGCATCGAGCCGGCTCATCTCGACCTCCTGCAGGAAGAAGACGGCATGGCTTTCCCGCTCGGAGAAAATCGCCACCAGGACGTTGGCGCCGGTCACCTCCTCGCGCCCCGACGACTGGACGTGGAACAGCGCCCGCTGCACGGCGCGCTGGAAGCTCAGCGTCGGCTTGGCGTCCTCGCGGCCGCCGGTGACCAGGCCGCGCAGCTCCTCGTCGAGGAAGGCGCCGATGCGCCGGCGCAGCTTCTCGAGGTCGACGTTGCAGGCCCGCATGACCGCGGTGGCGTCGGGGTCCTCGGTCAGCGCGTAGAGCAGGTGCTCGAGCGTGGCGAACTCGTGCCGGCGGGCGCTGGCCAGCGAGAGCGCGCGGTGCAGGGTCTGTTCGAGGTTGCGCGAGAAACCGGGCACGGGGTCCTCTTGAGGTTCAGGCCTTTTCCATCGTGCATTGCAGCGGGTGCTGGTTCTGCCGGGCGAAATCGATCACCTGGGTGACCTTGGTCTCGGCCACCTCGTAAGTGAAGACCCCGCAAACTCCGATACCCTTCTGGTGCACGTGCAGCATGATCCGGGTCGCCTCCTCGCGTGTCTTCTGGAAGAAACGCTCGAGGACGTAGACGACGAATTCCATCGGCGTGTAGTCGTCGTTGAGCAGCAGCACCTTGTACATCGGCGGCTTCTGCGTCTTCGGCTTGGTCTTGGTGACCACGCCGGTAACGGTGCCGCGGTCGGTATCGCGCTTGCCGTCGCTCATGGCCGTCGTCATCCAGCCCACTGAAAAGAAAGAATATGGATTTCCTGTGGCCATTGCCAGACCTGGACATGGTTTTCGCCGGCGTCCGGCCGCGGGCAGGGTTAATGGCGCCCTCGCCGCGCCGGCCGGCTGCGCGGGCGAAGCGAAACCGGGCGCTTCGCCCCCGGCCGCCCAACGAAAAAGGGCCCGGCTGGCGAGCCGGGCCCTTTGCGTGCGGTGAAGGCCGGGTTCAGGCGGCCAGCGGCTTCACGAACTTCTCGACCGCCGCCTGGATCTGCGCGTTGATCGGCGCGTAGGCGTCCTGGGCGACCTTGGCCGTCATCTCGCCGACCTTGGTGGTCTGGGCGAGATAGGCTTCGAAGGCGCCCTTGGCGAAGCTGGTCTGGGCGTCGATCAGCGCCTGCAGGGTGCGGGCGCCGGCCAGGGCGCGCGCGGCCTGCACGCTCTCATCGAGCTGGGCCTTGGTGAAAGCCAGCGTCTCGGCGTTGACCGCCTCGAAGCCCTTGGCGGCGATCTTGCCGGCCTCGACGACGGCCTCGAAGCTCTGCTTGTTGAACTCGGCGACCGAGTCGAGACCCTGGAAGGCCTTCTCCAGGCGCTCGCGGCCCGCCGCGATCGCCTTCTCGGTGGCCTCGCCGCTGGCCTTCATGATGCCCTCCATCTGCTCCTTGCCGGCCACGACCGCGGCCTCGTAGGCCTTGGTGGCGTCGGCGGCGCTGCTCTTCCTGCTCATCGTGATCTCCTTGCGGTTGCGTTGGATGCCAGCGGCGGGGGGCTCGCCGGCATCGCTATGCTGCACTGCAACATCACCGAATATAAGGAACCGCTCGGGACTGTCAATTCAAAATTTGTGCATTGCACAATTTTTCTTTCCGGCGGGAGCCAATGGCGGCACCGGATACCACAGGCGTTTTCGCGTCAGATTGCGCGCGCGGAGGGCCAGAATCGCGCCAAAAGGCGCCTCGGAGACGCCTCGGAGATGCCTCGAAGGCGCCTTCTGCGCGGTCAGGCGGCGAGTGGGCGAACCAGCTTCTCGACCGCAGCCTGGACCTGGCTGTTGAGCGGCTCGAACGCATCCTGCGTCGCCTTGGCCGTCAACTCGCCGATCCTGGCCATCTGCGCCATGTAGGCGTCGAACGACGACTTGGCGTACTCGTTCTGCAGGTCCACCAGCTCCTGCAGCGTCTTCGCCCCGATCAGCGCCTTCGTCGCCGTCATGCTGCCCTCGAGCTGGCCCTTGGCGAAGGCCAGAACCTCGGCGTTGATCGCCTCCAGGCCCTTCGCCGCGGCGGTGCCGGCGGCCACCACCGCGTCGAGATTCGCCCGGTTGAAGCTGGCGAGATCGTCGTAGCCCTTTGCCGCGGCCTCGATGCGCTCCTTGCCCATCGCGGCGATCTTCTCGGCCGCCTCGCTGCCGGCCTTGACCACCTTCTCGATCTGCTCCTTGCCGCCGAGCAGGGCCTCGTAGCCCGCGTTGGTCGGCACGCTCGCCTTTGCGGCCTTCGCCTTGGTCGCCATGTTCCGAACTCCTCCGTCTGTCGAGCTGGGATTGAATTGGCGTCAATGCCGCCTGGCCGCGCTCGGGGCCCGGCTGGCCACGCCAAAATACTGCGACGCAGCAAAAGCAATATGATTCGGGCGCCCGCTGCGTGTCAATTCGGATTTCGCGATGCAACAAAATTGCTACCGCGACGCAACACTCGGGAATCGGGTGCTAGCGCAGTCGCGGCCCCAATTTCAGCCCGTTGCGGCCGACCTCGACGACGAAGAAGGAATAGCGGCCCTGGCTTTCGCCGGCCTTGGCCCCCATCGGCGGCAGATAGAGGCGGCGCGCTTGCGCGGGGGGCACGCCGCTGCGGTCGTGACGGTAGAGCACGGCGGGAAAGGCCAGACTGTCGAAGCCCGGCGACGGCGCCATCCAGGCGTTGAAGTGGAAACGGCCGCCGCGGCAGGCGCTGGCAACCCAATAAAATCCATCCGAGCGGAGGTAGCTGCCCTCCGGCGCCGGGGCGTCGAAGTCGCTCGCGGCGAGCGATCGTTCGAGCTCGGCCACGGCCGCGGGGGGCAGGTAGGCCTGCGCCTCCTCGCCGCGCCACGGCTCGAGCGGATCGCGCAGGTCGAAGCGCGCGAGGTTGGCCTCGCCGATGACCCTGGCCCGCAGCGTGGCGCCGTCGCCACCGCTGTCGCGGACGAGATCGTAGCTGCGCACCTGCTCGCCCCAGACCGCGTTGTAAACGAAGCGCCACCGATCGCGGCCGCCCGCTTCGCAGCGGCGCTGGATATCCTCGCCGCTGAGGTAGCTGAACCAGGTGAAGCTGCGGCTGACGGGATCTTCGGCCGGCCCCCGGGCGACGCAAGCGCCGAGGACAACGGCGAACAAAGGGATCAATGGCAAGCGCATGATGTCACCCTAGCGGAGCGGCGCGCCGAGGTCACGCTCGGGGCGCGGCATCACAGAACGCCCGGCTTGCGGCGGCGAATCCAAGCGAATCAACGCGTTGCCGGGCATTGCCTCTGGACGGAGTCAGCCGGTTCAGCTAAAGTTAACCGGTTCGTCGCAATCTCGTGGGACGGACCCCGGATTGGTGTTGGCATCGCGAGGCTGTGGGGGATCGATGCGCCGGTTGACTTTCGCTTTGACGGGATTGGCCCTTCTGGCCGCCGCGACGGTGCAGCCCGCCGAGGCCGGCCGTTACGCTTCGATCGTGGTCGATGCCGGCACCGGCCAGGTGCTGCACGCGGAGAGCGCCGACGAGTCGCGCTATCCGGCATCTCTGACCAAGATGATGACCCTTTACATGACCTTCGACGCGCTGAAGAGCGGGCATCTCCGCCTGCAGCAGCGGTTGCCGGTCTCGACCCATGCGGCGAACCAGGCGCCGTCGTCGATCGGGCTGAAGCCGGGCGAGACCATCACGGTCGAGGAGGCGATCCTGGCCACCGCCACCAAATCGGCCAACGACGCCGCGGTGGTGCTGGCCGAGGCGATCGGCGGCAGCGAGGACGCGTTCGGCGCGGCGATGACCGCCCGCGCCCGTCGGCTCGGGATGAGCGAGAGCACCTTCCGCAACGCTTCGGGCCTGCCCGATCCGCGGCAGCGGACCACCGCCCGCGACATGGCGACGCTCGCGCTGGCGCTGATCAACCATCACGGCGCCTACTACCACTACTTCAAGACCACCGAATTCACCTGGAAGCAGCGCAGCTATACCAACCACAACCATCTGCTGGCCAACTACGATGGCGCCGACGGCATCAAGACCGGCTATATCCGCGCCTCCGGCTTCAATCTGGTGGCCTCGGCCCAGCGCGACGGCCGGCGCCTGATCGGCGTCGTCTTTGGCGGCAATACCGCCGCGGCGCGCGACAAGCATATGGCCGAGCTGCTCGACCGCGGTTTCGGCGGCGGTCTCGAGGGCGAAACGCAGCAGGCGCGCCTGCGCCTGCCGAGCCTGATCGGCCGCGCCGAGGCGGCGACGCTGGCCACGGCCGGAACCTCGGCCCTGGGCCGCGCCGTCAAGCCCGCCGGCGGCGCCTGGACGGTGCAGCTCGGCGCGTTCAGCGACCGCCGGGTGGCCCACAAGCAGATCGACCGCGCCATCGCCGCCGCGCCCACGCTCCTCAGCGAGCACGAGGTCGTCATCGTCCCCGGCCAGAGCAAGGGCACGACGAGCTATCGCACCCGCCTGACCGGTTTCGACAAGACCGAGGCCCGCGCCGCCTGCCGCGAGCTGCAGCGCAAGAACCTGGCTTGCGTCGTGGTCGCGCCGCCGGCGTCGTGACCACGGGCGGCGTCTCTTAAGGCCACCCCGCCAGCGCCATCGCCAGCTCCGCCGCCAGCGTCGCATTGGCAAGCGCCAGCGCGCGGTTGACCGTCTGCGTCCGGCCGCCTGACAGCCGGTTCAGCGCCGCCAGCAGAAACGGCGTCACCGCGCCGCCGCTCACTCCGGCGCTGGCCGCCTCGACGAGCGCCCGACGCAACATCTCCTCGAGCTCGGCCGGCGCCAAAGCCGCCGCAGCCGGCGGCGGATTGCAGACCAGCAGCGCCGCCGGCAGGCCAAGCCCGCGCTGGGCGCGGACCAGATCGGCCAGCGCGGCGACGTCGTCGACCCGGTGCGCCAGCTTGAGGCCGCTTCGCGCGGTGTGGAAGGCTGGGAATTCCCCGGTGCGGAAGCCGACCACCGGCACGCCGAGGGCCTCGAGCGCCTCGAGCGTCGCCGCCAGATCTAGGATCGACTTGGCGCCCGAGGCGACGACGGCGATCGCCGTGCGCGAGAGCTCGACCAGGTCGGCCGAGACATCGAGCGGGCCGCGCTCGCCGGCCAGGCGCCGATGCACGCCGCCGATGCC
>CAYTWJ010000241.1:0-5421 GCA_964442055.1 uncultured Rhodospirillaceae bacterium
CAAGGGCGGCATCGTCACCTGGGAGACGCAGCAGACCGACTACCCGCGCACCCGCCCCGATCTGCCCAACCACGAGCCGCGCGGCTGCTCGCGCGGGGCGAGCTACTCCTGGTACCTCTACAGCGGCAACCGGGTGAAGTACCCGCTGATCCGCAGCCGGCTGCTGCGGCTGTGGCGCGAGGCGCGCCGGAGCCTCGCCCCGGTCGCCGCCTGGAAGTCGATCGTCGAGGACCCGGCCAAGGCCGCCGCCTACCGGCGCAAGCGCGGCCTCGGCGGCTTCGTGCGGGCCCGCTGGGACGAGGTCAACGAGATCATCGCCGCCGCCAACGCCTACACCATCAGGACCTACGGCCCCGACCGCATCATCGGCTTCTCGCCGATCCCGGCGATGTCGATGGTCTCCTACGCCGCGGGCTCGCGCTATCTGTCGCTGCTCGGCGGCGTCTGCATGTCGTTCTACGACTGGTACTGCGACCTGCCGCCGTCCTCGCCGCAGACCTGGGGCGAGCAGACCGACGTGCCGGAAAGCGCCGACTGGTACAATTCCGGCTTCCTGATGCTGTGGGGCTCGAACGTGCCGCAGACGCGCACACCCGACGCCCACTTCTATACCGAGGCCCGCTACCGCGGCGCCAAGAGCGTCGTCGTTTCGCCGGACTACAGCGAGGCCTCGAAGTTCGCCGACCTCTGGCTGCATCCCAAGCAGGGCACCGACGCGGCGCTGGCGATGGCCATGGGCCATGTCATCCTGCGCGAGTTCCACATCGACCGCCAGGCGCCCTATTTCGCCGACTATTGCCGCCAGTACACCGACATGCCGATGCTGGTGCGGCTGGCGCGCCAGGGCGACCGGCTGGTGCCCGAGCGGCTGCTGCGCGCCGCCGACTTCGCCGACGGCCTCGGCCAGGCCAACAACCCGGAATGGAAGGCCGTCGCCTTCGACGAGCAGGGCCAGCCGGTGGTGCCGCGCGGCGCGGTCGGCTTCCGCTGGGGCGAGCAGGGCAAGTGGAACCTCGAGGAGAAGGAGGCCGGCGGCCGCGACGTGCGCCTCGGCCTCAGCCTGCTCGGCCGCGAGGACGAGGTGGCCGACGTCGGCTTCCCCTATTTCGGCAACCGCAAGCACGACTATTTCGCCGGCACCGACCACCCCGACGTGCTGGTGCGCAAGGTGCCGGTCAGGCGGCTCAAGCTGAAGGACGGCGAGACGCTGGTCGCCAGCGTCTTCGACCTGCTGGTCGCCAATTACGGTATCGACCGCGGTCTCGGCGGCGGCAACGTCGCGCGCTCCTTCGACGACGACGTGCCCTACACGCCGGCCTGGCAGGAGCGCATCACCGGCGTGCCGCGCGCCCAGGTGATCACCGTGGCGCGCGAGTTCGCGCGCAACGCCGAGAAGACGCACGGCAAGTCGATGGTCATCATCGGCGCGGCGATGAACCACTGGTACCACATGGACATGAACTACCGCGGCATCATCAACATGCTGGTGATGTGCGGCTGCGTCGGCCAGTCGGGCGGCGGCTGGGCGCACTATGTCGGCCAGGAGAAGCTGCGCCCGCAATCGGGCTGGCTGCCGCTGGCCTTCGCGCTCGACTGGGCGCGGCCGCCGCGGCAGATGAACTCGACCTCGTTCTGGTACGCCCACACCGACCAGTGGCGCTACGAGACGCTGTCGCTGGCCGAGATCCTGTCGCCGACGGCGCCGCCCGGCAAATGGGACGGCAGCCTGATCGACTACAACGTGCGCGCCGAGCGCATGGGCTGGCTGCCGTCGGCGCCGCAGCTCGAGACCAATCCGCTCGAGCTGGCCAAGGCCGCCGCCGCCGCCGGCCAGGAGGCCAAGGACTATGTCGCCGCCGCGCTCAAGGACGGGCGGCTGAAGATGTCCTGCGAGGACCCGGACAACCCGCGCAACTGGCCGCGCAACCTGTTCGTCTGGCGCTCCAACCTGCTCGGCTCGAGCGGCAAGGGGCACGAATACTTCCTCAAGCACCTGCTCGGCACCAGCCACGGCGTGCAGGGCAAGGACCTCGGCGAGAGCGGCCGCCAGAAGCCGCTCGAGGTCGCCTGGCGCGACCCGGCGCCGGAAGGCAAGCTCGACCTGCTGGTGACGCTCGACTTCCGCATGTCGACCACCTGCGTCTATTCCGACATCGTGCTGCCGACGGCGACCTGGTACGAGAAGAACGACCTCAACACCTCGGACATGCATCCCTTCATCCACCCGCTGACCGGCGCGGTGGACCCGGTCTGGGAATGCAAGAGCGACTGGGAGATCTACAAGGGCATCGCCGAGGCCTTCTCGCGCGTCGCCCCCGAGGTGCTCGGCGTCGAGAAGGACGTCGTGCTGACCCCGATCCTGCACGACACCCCGGGCGAGATCGCCCAGGCGCTCGACGTCAAGGACTGGAAGAAGGGCGAGGTCGAGCCGCTGCCCGGCAAGACGATGCCGGCGGTGACCGTGATCGAGCGCGACTACCCCAACGTCTACAGGCGCTTCACCGCGCTCGGCCCGCTGATGAGCAAGGTCGGCAACGGCGGCAAGGGGCTGGCCTGGAACACCGAGCACGAGGTCGAGTTCCTCAAGCGCCTCAACGGCACCGTCGCCGAAGAAGGCCCGACCCAGGGGCTGGCGCGCATCGTCAGCGACATCGACGCCGCCGAGGTGATCCTGGCGCTGGCCCCGGAGACCAACGGCGAGGTGGCGGTCAAGGCCTGGCAGGCGCTCGGCCGCAATACCGGACGCGAGCACGCCCACCTCGCTTTGCCCAAGGAGGACGAGAAGATCCGCTTCCGCGACGTCGTCGCGCAGCCGCGCAAGATCATCTCGTCGCCGATCTGGTCGGGGCTCGAATCCGAGAAGGTCTGCTACAACGCCGGCTACACCAACGTGCACGAGCTGATCCCCTGGCGCACGCTGACCGGCCGCCAGCAGCTCTACCAGGACCATCTCTGGATGCGCGCCTTCGGCGAGGGCTTCTGCGTCTACCGGCCGCCGATCGACACCAAGACGGTGAAGCCGATGATCGAGCGCAAGCCGAACGGCAATCCCCAGGTGGTGCTCAACTTCATCACCCCGCATCAGAAGTGGGGCATCCACTCGACCTACACCGACAACCTGCTCATGCTCACGCTGTCGCGCGGCGGGCCGATCGTCTGGATCAGCGAGGCCGACGCCCGCAAGGCCGCCATCGAGGACAATGACTGGGTCGAGGCCTACAACGCCAACGGCGCGCTGGTGGCGCGCGCCGTCGTCTCGCAGCGCGTCAACGAGGGCATGGTGCTGATGTACCACGCGCAGGAGAAGATCGTGAACGTGCCGGGCTCCGAGATCACCGGCCAGCGCGGCGGCATCCACAATTCGGTGACGCGCGCGGTGGTCAAGCCGACGCACATGATCGGCGGCTACGCCCAGCAGTCCTACGGCTTCAACTACTACGGCACGGTCGGCTCCAACCGCGACGAATTCGTGATCGTGCGCAAGATGAGCAAGGTCGACTGGCTCGAGCGGCCGGCCGGCCCGGCGATGGAGGCGGCAGAATGAAGATCCGCGCGCAAATCGGCATGGTGCTGAACCTCGACAAGTGCATCGGCTGCCACACCTGCTCGGTCACCTGCAAGAACGTCTGGACCAACCGCGAGGGCATGGAATACGCCTGGTTCAACAACGTCGAGACCAAGCCCGGCATCGGCTACCCCAAGGAATGGGAGAACCAGCGGCGCTGGAACGGCGGCTGGGTGCGCCGCGGCGACGGCGGGCTGCAGCCGCGCATGGGCTCGAAGTGGCGCATCCTCGCCAAGATCTTCGCCAACCCCGACCTGCCCGAGATCGACGACTATTACGAGCCCTTCACCTTCGACTACGAGCACCTGCAGACCGCGCCCGAGCTCGAGGCGATGCCGACGGCGCGGCCGCGCTCGCTGATCAGCGGCGAGCGCATGGAGAAGATCGCCTGGGGCCCGAACTGGGAGGAGATCCTCGGCGGCGAGTTCGCCAAGCGCTCGGCCGACGTCAATTTCGACGGCGTGCAGAAGGAGATCTACGGGCAGTTCGAGAACACCTTCATGATGTATCTGCCCAGGTTGTGCGAGCACTGCCTCAACCCGACCTGCGTCGCCGCCTGCCCGTCAGGGGCGATCTACAAGCGCGAGGAGGACGGCATCGTCCTCATCGACCAGGACAAGTGCCGCGGCTGGCGCATGTGCGTCTCCGGCTGCCCCTACAAGAAGATCTACTACAACTGGTCGAGCGGCAAATCCGAGAAGTGCATCTTCTGCTTCCCGCGCATCGAGGCGGGCCAGCCGACGGTGTGCTCGGAAACCTGCGTCGGCCGCATCCGCTATCTCGGCGTGCTGCTCTACGACGCCGACCGCATCGAGGCCGCGGCGGCGACGCCGGGCGAGCAGGACCTTTACGAGGCGCAGCTCGGCATCTTTCTCGATCCCGACGATCCGGCGGTGGTCGAGCAGGCGCGCCGCGACGGCGTGCCCGAGGCCTGGCTCGAGGCGGCGCGGCGCTCGCCGGTCTGGAAGATGGCGATGGACTGGCGCGTCGCCTTCCCGCTGCACCCCGAGTACCGCACCCTGCCGATGGTCTGGTACGTGCCGCCGCTGTCGCCGATCCAGGCGGCGGCGGTGGCCGGCGCCATCGGCATCGACGGCGCCATGCCCGACGTGCGTTCGCTGCGCATTCCGCTCCGCTACCTCGCCAACCTGCTCACCGCCGGCAAGGAGGCGCCGGTGGCGCGGGCGCTCGAGCGCATGCTGGCGATGCGCGCCTACATGCGGGCGAAGACGGTGGACGGCGTGATCGACGAAGGAATCGCCGGCCGCGTCGGCCTCAGCGGCGCGGCGATCGAGGAGATGTACCGGACCATGGCGATCGCCAATTACGAGGACCGCTTCGTCATCCCGACGACGCACCGCGAGAAGGGCGAGGACGCCTACGACCTGCGCGGCTCGTGCGGCTTCAGCTTCGGCAACGGCTGCTCGGACGGGGTCAGCGAGCCGAGCCTGTTCGGCGCGCCCAGGCGCAAGGCGGCGAAGACGCCGATGGAGGTGACGTGATGGCGACGACCTTCAAGGTGCTGAGCGCGCTGCTCTCCTATCCGACCGAGGAGACGGTGGCGGCGGCGCCCGAGCTCGCCGCGGCGCTGGCCGCCGAGAAGCTGGTGGCGGCGCCGTCGCAGGCGGCGCTCGAGCGGCTGCTTGCCGAGTTCGCGGCTGGCGACCTCTTCGACCTGCAGGAGCGCTACGTGCTGCTCTTCGATCGCACGCGCTCGCTGTCGCTCTATCTGTTCGAGCACGTGCACGGCGAATCGCGCGACCGCGGCCAGGCGATGGTCGACTTGGCCGAGCTCTACCGGCGGCACGGGCTGGAGATCGCCGCGCGCGAACTGCCCGACTATCTGCCGCTGTTCC
>CAYTWJ010000242.1:0-5403 GCA_964442055.1 uncultured Rhodospirillaceae bacterium
GTACCGCGCCGGCCACAACGCCGCGCTGGCCGAACTCGGCGCGCGAACGCTCGCGGTCGAGCTGTGACCGCGCAACGCAGCAACTCCGATCTGCGCTGGCGCTTCGCCGTCGGCATTGCCGCTGACTCCGCACTGACTGGCGCTGCGGCCGGCGCACCGCCGCCTGCTGGCCTGGCGGCGTTCGTGCGCAATGCGGGCGCTATCCGGCAGCAAGTGGCAGCATGACGGCCTCCGACGGCAGCGCAGAAGCGCAGAAGGGCGTGGTCGATAATTCCAATGATCGCGCACGCTGCGGTGCGGCCACGACCGCCAGCGCGAAGCGGCAGCAGCAGTACCGGCGCCGGCAAGCCAGCGGCGCCCTGATCGTCCGCATCGAACTCGGCCCCGAGGTGCGACGCGCCCTCATCGCAAACCAATGGATCGGCGCCGCGCAGCGAGAGCATCGCCCCGCGTTGGCCGATGCCGTCCACGACCTGCTCGACGCCTGGGCCCGAGGCGCGCTCCAGAACGCCAAAACCCCTCCGAGCGAGCCTCGTCAGAACACGCCCGATGCAGCGTAACGCATAACGCGTTTTCCGGTCGCATCCAGAACCCAGGAAGCCTATCTAGGAGCCATGAACATGATCGCTCCCGCCATCAACAGCGTCGCGCGCGCTCTGGCCCTGCCGCGCGAAACCGTCGAGCACTGCGCGGCCGCGCTTGCGGTCGAACGGATATTCCCAATCGACCTCGAGCCCGCGCCTCGCGATGTGGTCGCGCTGCTGATCGGCTGCATGATCGGCGGTCAGGACTTCGATGCGCTCCCGGGCGAAGTGCGCGCGTTCATGAAGCTGCCGCTGACCCGCGTCGCCCGAACCTACACAAGCGACAGAGCTCAGTTGGCCCAGAACCACGCGGCAAAGCACCCGCTCTGGCTCAACCCCGTCGAACTTGAAACCCTGGGCACGGCATGGGCGCTTGAGATGGCGGCCCAGAAAAGCGCCGAATACCGCGCCGGTCGCTACTCCACTTCCTTCGTCTCGCTCGGCGCCAGCCCCGAGGGCAAGTGGGGCAGCGTGTCAATCTACGATCACGCCGCAACCACTGGCGACGACCTCGTTACCTGGAACTTGTGGTTCGGCGAACCGATCGCCGCCAGCGTCGGCGTCACTCGCCTCGTCTCGATCGGCGGCCACGTCATCGCCGCGGTCGGCGGGGCTATCGACATCGACCCCGCCGTCG
This sequence comes from uncultured Rhodospirillaceae bacterium, assembly GCA_964442055.1. Lineage (GTDB taxonomy): Bacteria > Pseudomonadota > Alphaproteobacteria > Ferrovibrionales > Ferrovibrionaceae > CAYTWJ01. Next base: position 1,222 of record CAYTWJ010000242.1, read on the forward strand.
CCGTCCTCGCGCCCGAACGAGACCGCGCCGCTGCCGCCGTCGAGGGGGCAATGCGATGACCAACTGCACGGTCGACGGCCTCACGGTCTCGCTCCCATTCGCGCTCCGCCGCGTCGACGGCTTCGGCCTGAAGCTCGTGTTCCAGGACGGGCGCGAGGTCGTGCTCGACCAGAACCAAGTATCACTTCTCGGTGGCATCCTCCTGGCCTGTGGTGCCTCCCTCAGCGCCCATGACGAAATCCGCCGCGTCGCCGCACTCGGCAGCCAGCCGGCGCCGCTCAATTGATGGAGTGACGCCCATGTGCTTTGGCGGCGGCGATTCGACGACCAACGTCTACCAGCAGCAGCAGATCCCGGCCTGGGTCGAGAACTACGCCCAGGGCAACGTCAACCTCGCCGCGAACCTCGCGGAGCGGCCCTACCAGCCCTACCAGGGGCCGCGCGTCGCGCCGCTCTCGGAGCAGCAGCGGGGCGCGATCCAGAGCGCCGAGGCCAACCAGGGCGCCTACCTGCCGACCCTGAACCAGGCGCAGGGGCTGTTGGCCGGCAACGCGGCGCGGAACTTCGGCGATGTCGCGACCTCTTACATGAACCCGTTCATCAACGAGGTCCTGCAGCCCCAGCTCCGCGAGATCGGCCGGCAGTCCGACATCGCCCGGCTCGGCATCAACCAGCGCGCCACCTCGGCGGGGGCGTTTGGCGACGCCCGGCACGGCATCGCCGAATCCGAGCTGGCCCGGAACACGCAGCAGCTCATGGCCGACACCTACGGCAAGGGCATGGCGGCGGCCTACAACGCCGCGGCGGGACAGTTCAACATCGAGCGCAACGCCCAGCAGCAGGCGGCGCTGGGGCTGGCGAACCTGGCACCGCAGTTCCAGCAGCTCGGCCAGCGCGACGCCGCCTTCATGTACGACTTGGGCGAACGGATCAGGGCCCTGCAGCAGGCCGGCTACGATGTCTCCCACCAGGACTTCGTCAACCAGTTCCGCTATCCCGAGGAAGGGCTGAACCTGCGGCTGGCCGCGCTGCAGGGCAGCCCCTACACCACGACGCGGATCAGCGAGACCACGGCGCCAGGCGGCAGCCAGACGGCCCAAAACCTCGGCGCCTTCGCCTCGCTGCTCGGCGTCGTGCCGGACGTGCTCAAACTCTTCAAGTGAGGCGCCGATGGCCGTCCCTTCACACCTCGACTACTTCTCGCAACTCGCCGACCCCTATGGCGCGGCACCCGCTGGCGCGCCCACCTTGCCAGCGGACCGCTACGATTTCGAGCGCCGCTTCGGCGATCACGTCCGGCGCGTCCTGGCCAAGACGACCGGCCGGCCGCAAAACGAACGGAACGGTCCCGCCGACGAGCCGACGAGCACCTTGCCCGACACGGCCAGGCCCGCCGCGGCGCCGGCGATGTCGCCAGCCGAGGTCGCGCAGCTCGTCGCCGGCGTTCCCGTGCCGACGAGCGGCGGCATTCCTCCACTAGACGGCACCAGCCGGCGCGCGACGCGCGAGGACTTCGCCAACAACCTCCTGGCCTTTGGCCTGGCGACGATGGCGGCCGGATCGAGGCCGGGCGCCAGCACCCTCGGCGCCATCGGCCAGGGCGGCTTGGCGGCGCTGAACCTCGCGAACCAGAGGTCAAAAGAACGCCGCGCCGAGGAACGCCAGCAGCGTCTTGACGCCGAGACGGCGGCCACGAACGCGCTGCAACGGCAGAAGCTTGAGCAAGACATCAAACAGACAGAGACCCAGATCGCGGCCCGGGAGCGGCTGCGCCAGCGCCTTGCCGGCATCGAGCTCGGCGAGGGCGACGGCGATGCACGCAGGTTCATTTCACGCCAGGACGTGCGGCAGACACTGCTGCGGCCCGACGTGCTCAGCGACATAATCACCGCCAGCGGCGGCAGCCCGGCCACGGTCGTCGAGCTCCTCAAGGATCGCACCATCAAGGCCCCCACCACGCGCACCCGCATGCGCGGCACCGAGGCCGTCCAGGAAGAATTCGACAGCGCCACCGGCCAGTGGCGCGAGGTCGGCCGCGGGCCGAGATTCAATCCGAAGGAAGGCGGGCCGACCCAGGCGCAGACGGCCAACAATGCCGAGATCGACGCCGCCCGCGGCACGCTGGCCGGCCTCGGCATGAGCCGCGACCAGATCCTCAGGGCCAGCCAGAAACAGACCGACACAGGGCGTGAGAACCCCGCCTACGACCCCTATGTCGAGCGCCTGGTCCGCATCGCGACGCAACGCAAGGTCGGGGTCCCCGATCAAGATTTCAAGGGGACCTGGGGCAAAGTCTACGGCACCGGCAAACCCGCCGCCGCGTCCGTCGACACCAAGGCTGACCCGCTGCCGATGACGGCGGGCGGTCAGATTGACGCCAAGCGGCTCAGGCCCGGCGGCACCTACGCCGTTGGCGACGAGCTCTGGCGCTGGGACGGCAGCGAGTTCGCGCCGGCCAAATAATGGCGCAAACCCTGACACTCGAGCAGATGAACGCACGGGTGGCGGCTCCGTCGCGCCGCGCGCTGTCGCTCGAGGAAATGCAGCAGCGCCTTGGCGCCCCGCCCGCCAAGCCTGCTATCGTACCCGCACCGCCCGAGGACACCACGGGGCTGATGTTCGAATCCGGCATGGTGGTCCCGGAATGGGGGGGCGCCGATGCTGCCAACGATCCGGGCGTGGCTGCTGCTGGCGCTGACGCTGCCGGAGCTCGTCCTGCTGGCGTACTCGATCGTGCGCTTGCTGGCCTGAAAGGCGACGCATCGGAGATCTGGCAGCGCGGCTTCGTCAAGCCGGCGCAGGACGTGGCGACGGGCTACCGCGCCGGTGCATCCGGTCTCTACAGCACCGCCGCCAACGTCGCCGGGCTCGTCAACCGCGCAGCCGACGAGCTCGCCCGCCGCACCGGGGTCGGTCCTCGCGCGCCGGAGAGCGTCGAAGGCCAGGCCCTTGCAGCAGCCGAGAAATGGCTGCGCGACGCGGCTCACGATGTGGCCCCGCAGCCCGCGGCGCTGCCGCAGGACATTCCCGGCAAGGTCTACCAGGGTCTCGGCCAGGCCCCAGCCGACATCGCGCAGTACGCGCTCGGCACCAAGCTGCTCGGCCCCATCGCCGGCTTCGCCACGGTGGATGCGCTCCGCGCTGCCGACCAGGGCCCCGAGGCGGCGGCCGAGGCGGCGATCAAGGGCGCCGTCACGGGCGGCGCTTTCAAGGGCGTGGAACCCCTGACGCGCCCGGGCAAGGCGGCGGCGCTCGGTGCGCTTGGCGCCACCTCCGCAGCGGCCGAAGGTGGCGACGTGTCGGATGTCGTGGCTGGCGGCGTGACCATGGGAGTCCTCGGGGCAACGGGGGCGCCAGGCCCGGTCCGCGTCCGCGACATCCCCCGCAACGCTCGTCTCAGCCTCGCCGACATGCAGGCCCGGCTGGCTGGCCCCGCCATGGAGCCGCGCGTGGAGGAACAGCGGCGTGCGCCCGCCGCCTTGCCGGCCCCAGCCCCGGCGGCCCAGGGCGAGGCGACGGTGCCCTATCCGCCCCAGCCCGGCTACGAGATCACGGGTGCGCCCTTCGAGCGCGGGCGGTCCGTAGATCTGCCGCCTGCCGTCCAGCCCCGGCCGGACGAGCCGGTGGCGGTGCGCCAGGATGAGGGATTCCCGGGCCACCCCATCCCGCCGGCGTCGGAGCGTGTTGCCGCTGAGCCAGAGGCGGCCGAGGTCCGCGCCCCGGAGATCGAAGGCTGGCACCTTCCCGAGGACGTTGACCGCGCCTCGCCTGCCATGGTCGCTGCCCTCGCTGCGGGGCGAGGCCGGACCGGCGAGCTTCGCACCATCAACACCAAGGAGTGGACAGGAACCGGCGCGGTCGCGCTGCGCCGCGGCGAGTTCCCGGAAGTTGAAAAAACGCTTGGTGCCCGGGCGCGCGGCCGCGAGACCGCCGACATACCGGCGGAGCGTGTGGATGCGGGTCTTGCCCGCCACAACGAGACCGCGACCACGCGCTTCGAGCCGATCGCGGCCTTCGACCCGAGCCTCCGCGCGCCTTATGACGCCCGCGACCCCGCCATCGTGGTCGGCAAGGCCGGCGGCAAGGTCGTCGCGGTCGATGCCCGTGCCTACGACCTGTTGGCCCACCAGAACCGCCTCGAGCTGGACTACTCGCCGGAGGCCAAGGCGTTCGTCGCCCGCC
>CAYTWJ010000243.1:0-5380 GCA_964442055.1 uncultured Rhodospirillaceae bacterium
CCACCTGATCGCCTCGGCGACCCTGTCGATCCCGCAGATGATCCTCGGCGAGACCGCGCTCTCCTTCCTCGGCCTCGGCCTCAGGCCGCCGATCACCTCGTGGGGCGTGCTGCTCAACGAGGCGCAGAACATCAACGTGGTGGCGCTCTATCCCTGGCTGATGTGGCCGGTGGTGCCGGTGATCGTCGTCGTGCTCGCCTTCAACTTCCTCGGCGACGGCCTGCGCGACGCCGCCGACCCCTACCGCTGAACGCTCAGCGCTCCAGCACCACCAGGTCGAGCGGGCCGTCGATGCCCTCGACGCGGCGCCCGGCGCGCCGCTCGACGCGGGCCGGCGGCCGGTAGCCCTGCGCCTCGGCCGCGGCCAGGCTCGCGGCGGTGGTGAGGCCGAGGCACTTTTCGGCCTTGCACTGCTTGTCGAGCCGGGCGACCAGGTTCACCGGCTCGCCGATCACCGTGTATTCGAGGCGCGAGGCGTCGCCGACCGCGCCGAACACGACCGGGCCGACCGCCACCGCTACGCCGATCGCGAGCGGCTCGGCGTTGGCGGCCCGCCGGCTGGCCGCCCAGTCGCGCGCCGCCGCCGCGAGCGCCGCCACCGCCCGCATGGCATCGGCGGCGTAGGTCGCGCTCGGCCGCGCCGCGCCGAAGGAGGCGAGGATGCCGTCGCCGAGGAACTTGTCGACGCTGCCGCCGTGGCGGCGGATTTCGGCGACCATGCGCGCCTGGTAGTCGGCGAGCAGCTGCATGAGCGCGTCGGGCGCCACGCGCTGGGCCAGCGCCGTGAAGCCGCGGATGTCGCAGTGCAGGATCGCCGCCTCGCGCACCACGCCGCGTCCCGGCTCGATGCGCTGCTCGGCGTCGGTGATCGCCTCGGCGATCTCGGGGGCGAAGAAGCGCTTGAGCTCGCGCGCCGCCGCCTGTTCGGCGACCGCCCGCACCAGCAGGCGCCGCGCGCGCACGATCGCCAGGGCGATGATCGCGGTGGTCACCAGGATCGAGATGATCTTGTCGAACTCGGCGCCGACGAGCACGTGGTTCGAGGTCATGTACATGACGTAGTTGCGCGTCACCGGCGCGGCGGCGGGGTCGAGGACCACGGCGTAGAAGAGCAGCGCCAGCCAGCCGGCGGCGGCGGCCAGCCCGGCCAGCGCGACGAAGAGCACCTCGAAGCGCAGGGCGCGGAGCGCGATGAAGATGAAGACGTAGAGCAGCGTCGGCGCCTTGAGATAGAAGGCCGCCGGCTGCTCGTACTGGACGTGGAAGCTCCAGATCAGCGCCATCAGGAGGCCGATGTCGGCGACCACCGAGAGGGCGAGGAACCAGCGGGGCAGGAAGCGCCGGTGCGAGAGATGGATGCGCAGCAGCGTGAAGGTGAAGTAGGCGCCGAGCACCCACGGCACCGGCGCGAACGCGGCATCGGGGCGGAAGGTCTTCGGCGACACCGCGTAGAGCGTGCCGAAGACGGCGACCACGGCAAACTGCGCCCAGGCGATGACCAGCTCGCTCGCCTGCTGCTCGGCGTCGATCGCGCGCTGCACGCGCTCGGGCAGCCGCTCGTCGGCGCGGTCGCCGAACAGCGCCCGGGACAGGCGGCCGAAGAGGTTCATCGGGTGGTGCCCCGGCGGTCAAGGTGGCGCGCTCGGCCGGGCGGCGCCAATCAAACCTCCTTGATCAGCCAGAGGCTCGATTCGCGCGCCCCCGCGATGAGCGGCAGGCGGGCGAGGGGGCCGGCCGAGAGACGGGCATGCAGGCGGCTCGCGACGTAATGGCTGGCGAAAAGCGGCCGGAAGCCGCCGCCGGCGAGCAGGGCGGCGACGCCGAGCTGCTCGTTGTAGCCGCGCCAGGCCCACTCCGCCGGATAGTCGTCCGGGAGGAAGATGTCGTGCAGGTGCACCAGCACGCCCGGCGGCAAGGCGGGCAGGATGCGGTTCAGGATCTGGTCGACATCGCTGCCCGGCATCAGGATGTGGCTCGAGTCGACGAACAGGATGTCGCCCGCCCGCAGTCCCTCGAACGGCGCCGTGCCGGCGGCATGGAGCGTCGCCGGCCACAGCGTCACGTCCAGGCCGGAGATGGCGGCGCGCGGCGCCGGGTCGATCGCCGTGATGGCGCAATCGAGGCCGGCATCGGCGACGGCGCGCGCCAGGAAGCGGGTGGAATGGCCCGAGCCGATCTCGACGATGCGCGCGGGCCGGCGCCGGCATACCAGCGCGTAGGCGATCGCGGCGTCGAGGCGGGGGAACCAGTCCTGCGTCCAGCGCGGCGCCGGCGGCGGTGCGGCGCCGATGGCGGCCAGCGCATCCGCCTGGCCCTCGGCCGCCGCCAGCCAGGCGACGAATTCGGGCTCGGCGCGCCGGAACAGGTCCTCGACCGGCCGATAGGGCGCGCGCGTGCCGGCGGCGGGCAGATCGGCGGCGTAGCGATAGGGAATGAAGAAGCCTTGCGGCCGGCTTCCGAGCAGCGTCGCCAGCCCGAGGCGCAGGCGCCGCAGGCGCTTCACGGACTGAGCACGAGGCCTTCGCGCGCCACCACCGTGCCCGGCCGGGCCGCGGCCGCCTCGGCGGCGACGCGATCCATGAACTCGTCGTCATGGTCGGGATCGTGGTGGAAGACGACGAAGGTCTTGACGCCGGCGGCGTCGCAGAGCTTGGCGCCCTCCTGCCAGGTCGAATGGCCCCAGCCGCGGCGGCGCTCGTATTCCTCGGGCGTGTACATGCAGTCGTAGATGGCGATGTCGGCGCCCTCGATCAGGCGGAGGATGTTGGCGTCGAGCCGGGCCTCGAAATGCTCGGTATCGGTAAGATAGCAGATCGACTTGCCGCCATACTCGACGCGATAGCCGGTCGCCCGGTCGGGATGGTTGAGCGGCGCGGTGCGCAAGGTGACGCCCGGCCGCGGCGTGAGCGTGTCGCCGGCGCGGAAATCATGGAACGAGATCTGCGCGGCGAAGACGCCGAGCGGCACCGGGAACAGCGGCGACATCATCATCTCGGAGAGGACGCATTTCACGTCGAGCTGCGGCCAGAGATGGCCGGCGAAGACGCGGAACCGGCTGCGCCGGTCGAAGAACGGCGCGAAGAAGGGCAGTCCGGCAACATGGTCGAAATGGGTGTGGGTCAGGAAGACGTCGGCATCCACCGGCCCCTGCTGGCAGAGCTGGCGGCCGAGATAGCGAATCCCGGTGCCGCCGTCGAACAGCAGCAGGCTGTCGCCGCAACGGATTTCCAGCGACGAGGTGTTGCCGCCATAGCGAATGGTGTCCGGCGAGCAGGCGGCAACCGAGCCGCGCACGCCCCAGAAGCGGACGTAGAAATCGCCGGCGCTCACGTGCTCCCTCGCGCCGCGCGGTGATGCGATCGCGGCACTGAGGCGGCGTTTGGCGGAACCTGTTCCTGACCGGGCATATATCGGGTCGATATGGTAGAGGCTTGCATGTTCTGTTATTCGATATTAGGGGGCACGGCCGGTAACGCAACGGTTACCGCTGTGACGGTTCTCACAGAAAAGCCGCGCTTGGTGGAATAACCTCGGGTCTTCGTGCCGCTCTTATGGCACCAGCCGGTAGCCGCCGGGTTCGGTGACCAGCAGCTTGGCCTGCGCCGGGTCGCGCTCGATCTTCTGGCGCAGGCGGTAGACGTGGGTTTCCAGCGTGTGCGTCGTCACGCCGCTGTTGTAGCCCCAGACCTCGGCGAGCAGCGTGTCGCGGCCCACCACCCGGTCGCCGGCGCGATAGAGATAGCGCAGGATCGCCGCTTCCTTCTCGGTCAGGCGCACCTTCTTGCCCGGCCGCTCGTTGTCGAGCAGCAGCTTGGCGCTGGGCTTGAAGGTGTAGGGGCCGATGGCGAAGACCGCGTCCTCGCTCTGCTCGTGCTGGCGCAGCTGGACGCGGATGCGGGCCATCAGCACGCTCAGCTTGAACGGCTTGGTGACGTAGTCGTTGGCGCCCGAATCGAGGCCGAGGATGGTGTCGGAATCGCTGTCGGCTCCGGTCAGCATGATCACCGGCGCGCGCACGCCGTTGCGGCGCAAGAGCCGGCAGACCTCGCGGCCGTCGAGGTCGGGCAGGCCGACATCGAGCAGGATCAGGTCGAAATGCCCCTCTTTGGCCCGCTCCAGCCCCTCCTGCCCCGAGCCGACGCCGACCGCCTCGAACTCGTCGTAGAGCGCGAGCTGCTCGGCCAGCGCCTCGCGCAGCGCGACGTCGTCGTCGATCAGCAGCAGCTTCTTCGCCAGCGCCATTGTCAGGCTCCGCTCTGGACGGCGAGGCCCGTCTGCGCCAATGCCGCGCGGTTCAGGGGCCGCCCGGCAAGGGCCAGCTCGTCGACGACGTTGAAATGGTGCAAGCCGGGCGCGGACACAATCTGGCGGGCGAAGCCGCGCGCCCCCCAGGCGGCGGCGAAATCGGCCTGCTGGCGGTGGAATTCGGCCGTCTCGTCGCCGCCGACGCAGAGCGCGAGCGGCGAGGCGGCGCGGGCCGCCGCGAGCAGCCGCTGCGGGCTGTTGCGCGCAACCTTGTCGGGATCGAGCCGCACCATCTCGTCAAGATAGCAGAGCCGGATCGGCTCGAGCTCGTAGATGCCCGAGATCGCCACGCCGCCCTTGACCAGGTCGGCGGGCAGGTCGGCGCCGAAGGCCGGCCAGTCGGTCAGCAGCATCATCGCCGTCAGATGCCCGCCCGCCGAATGGCCCGAGACATGGATGCGCGCCGGGTCGCCGCCGAAGGTGCGCGCATTGCGCCAGAGCCAGGCCAGGGCGCGGCGCACGCTCGCCACGATCGCGTCCATGTCAACCTGCGGCGCCAGCGGGTAGTTGATGATCGCCGCGTTGACGCCCTGCGGCGCGAAGCCCTCGGCGATGAAGTCGAAATCGCTCTTGTCCATGCGGTGCCAGTAGCCGCCGTGGATGAAGACATGGATCGGCCGGTTCGCCGCGGCGGCGGGGAAGAGATCCAGCGTCTCCAGCGGCGCCGGGCCGTAGGCGACGTCGAGCCGGCAGGGCAGCGCGGCGCGCGCCCGGGCGCTCCACGCCTGCCAGCGGTCGTAGTGCTGCTGGAAGGACGGCACCGCCGCGCGCAGGTTGTATTGCGCGTCGAGGCCGGTGCGGTCGTATTGCCGCCAGATCGCCGTCATGCCGGGCGCCTCACAATTCGGTGCGCAGCTGCCAAAGCTCGGGGAAGAAGACGTAGTCGAGCGCGCCCTTGAGATAGCGCACGCCCGACGAGCCGCCGGTGCCCGGCTTCATGCCGATGACGCGCTCGACCGTCTTCATGTGGCGGAAGCGCCATTGCTGGAACCAGTCCTCGATGTCGACCAGCTTCTCGGCGAGCTGGTAGAGCTCCCAGTGGCGGCCGGTGTCGGCGTAGACCGCGCGCCAGGCG
>CAYTWJ010000244.1:0-5358 GCA_964442055.1 uncultured Rhodospirillaceae bacterium
GTCTGGCGCGGCCGCCGCTACGAGATGGTCGGCGCCGTCCCTGCCGACGCGGTGATGACCGGCCGCCCGGTCGGGCGCGGCCTGATGCGGTTGCGCGAGACCGGCGAGGGGCTTTGGCCGCTCCGCGACTCCGCCGGCCGGCCGGCCGAGTTCGCGGCGCACGAGTTCCACCATTCGCGGCTTGTCGATGTCGCCGGCGATATCGCCTTCGCCTACGAGGTGCTGCGCGGCCACGGCATCAACGGCCGCCGCGACGGCATCGTCCACCGCAACGTGGTGGCTTCCTACGCGCACCTGCGCCATGTCGCCGCCAATCCCTGGGCCGATCGCTTCGTGCGCTTCGTGCGCGAGGTCAAGGCCCGGCGCGGCGCCGCGGCGCGGCCGGCCCCGGCGCGCCCGGCGGCGATGGCAAGCGACGGCGGGCGTCTCGCCGCCAAGGGAGGATTGTGATGACGCATCCCGGCGCCTCCGGCGCCAAGGTCTATCTGGTCGGCGCCGGACCCGGCGATCCCGACCTGCTGACGGTCAAAGCGGCGCGGCTGATCGGCGCCGCCGAGGTCGTCGTCTACGACCGGCTGGTCGGCAAGGAGGTGCTGGCGCTGGCGCCGGCGGGGGCGACGCGCATCTTCGTCGGCAAGGCGCGCCGCCGGCATTCGCTGTCGCAGGACGAGATCAACGACCTGCTGCTCCGCCTCGCCCGCAGCGGCCGCCGCGTCGTGCGGCTCAAGGGCGGCGATCCGTTCGTCTTCGGGCGCGGCAGCGAGGAGGCCGAGTATCTGGCGCGGCACGGCGTCGCCTGCGAGATCGTGCCCGGCATCACCTCGGCCTCGGGCTGCACCGCCGAGCTCGGCATCCCGCTCACCCATCGCGGCCTCGCCAGCGGCGTGCGCTTCATCGCCGGCCACTGCCGCGGCGACGCCGAGCCCGAGCTCGACTGGCGCGGGCTCGCCGATCCCGACACCACGCTGGTCATCTACATGGGGCTGGCCACGCTCGGCCGCATCGCCGAGCGGCTGATGGCGGCCGGGCTCGGCGCCGACACGCCGGCGATCGCCATCGCCAGCGGCACCACGCCCGAGCGCCGGCTCTGCCGGGGCACGCTCGGCGACCTGGTGGAGAAGGTCGCGGCGGCGGGCCTCAGCGCGCCGACCTTGGTGGTGGTCGGCCGCGTCGTCGACCTCGCCGACGTGATCGGGCTCTGGCCCGCCGACGCCGCGCCCGATGCCGCCCGATATGCCTAGACGGGTTCGATGATGGCTCTGGCCGAAGCCGAAATTCGATCCGCCGCTTCGCGCTGGCACGACGCCGGGTTGCTGCTGGTCGGCCACGGGTCGAGCGAGGCGCCGGGCCCGGCCGTCGCCGCGCTGGCGCAATGCGCCGCGCGCCTGCAGCGGTCGCGCCGGTTCGGCGCGATCGGCGTCGGGCTCCTTCGCGGCGAGCCGCAGGCGGCGGCGGCGCTGGCGGCACTCGCGACGGCGAGCGTCTATGTCGTGCCGCTCTTCATGAGCGATGGCCAGCCGGTCCGTGCCGCCCTGCCGCAGGCGCTCGGGATGGCCGGCCGCGAGCGGCGAATCCGCTATTGCGACCCCGTCGGCACGCATCCGCGGCTGGCCGGGCTGATCGCCCGGCGGGCGCGCGCCGAATGCCTGCGCGCCGGCCTCGAGCCGGCCGACACGGTGCTGCTGCTGGTCGCGCACGGCACCGATCGCGACAACGCCTCGGCGGCGGCGGCGCGAGACCATGCCGGCCGCATCGCCGCCGCCGGGGATTTCGCCGAGGTTCGCACCGCCTTCCTCGACCAGAGCCCGCATCTCGCCGCGACGCTGCCGGCGCTGGCCGGGCGGAACGTGGTCGTCGTCGGCCTGATGGCGGCGGAAGGCCGGCACGGCGGCGACGACATCCGCGGCGCCATCGCCGGCACGGCCGGCGGCGCCGGCCGCATCCGCTATGCCGGCGCCATCGGCACCGATCCGGGCATCGCCGGCCTGGTCACGGATCTGGTCCTCGCCCGCGGGAGCCGGCGCCCGCCCGCCTGAGCGGGCTCGCGCGGAGTCGCTATTCCGGCAGGCCGGCCTTGCGCAGGCCCTCGCGGTGGTGCTGGCGGTCGGCCGGATCGCGGTAGGGCAGGGCGACGACATAGGACTGAATGGTGAAATCGGGCTTCAGCCGCAGCACGTCGGCGGCCGCTTCCTGCGCCTCCCCGGTCCGGCCGGCCTGGGCCAGGCTCGCCGCCAGATCGGCGCAATGCCTGAACGCCGGCGAGGGCACGCGGCGGAAGGCGGCGGCCGCCTCGTCGTAGCGGCGCGCCGCGTGGAGCGCGCGGCCCAGAAGGTGCGCGCGCTTGTTGGCGTCGTAGGGGTCGAGCCGCATCGACCGCTCGAGCCACTCGATCGCCTCCGGCGCCCGCCCGAGCCAGGTCAGCAGTTCGCCGTGCTGGGCGACCAGGCGCGGGTCGTTGGGATTGAAAGCGAGCGCGCGTTCGTGATGGACCTCGGCCTTCTCCCAGTCGCGGCGGATCATGTACATCTCGCAGAGGATGCGGTGCGCCTCGACGTTGTTCTCCTCGATCGCCAGCGCGCGGGCGACCGCCGCGGCGCCCTCGGCATAGTTGGCGGCGGCGTCGTCGGTCCAGCCCCAGGCCGCGGCCTGGCCGAGCACGCAGGCCTTCCAGGCATGCGCGGCGGCGAGCTCGGGATCGAGCGCGATCGCCCGTTCGAGCGCCTCGAGCGCGGCGCGGTTGTCCTCGCGCGTCGCGCGGTGGTGCAGCACCTTGCCGCGCAGCAGGTAGTCGTAGGCCGCCATGTCGTCGGGGCGCTTGCGCTTGACGCGCAGCACGTCGGCCGCCTCGATCCGGCCGGGCAGGGTGCCGACGATGGCCTCGGCGACCGCGTCCTGAAGCTCGAAGATGTCGGTCAGCTCGCGGTCGTAGCGTTCGGCCCAGAGCTGGTTGCCGCTTGCGGCCTCGACCAGCTGCACGGTCACCCGCACCCGGTTGCCGGCGCGCCGCACGCTGCCCTCGACCAGGTAACGCACGCCGAGCTCGCGCCCGATCTCCTGCGCGCGCATCGCCTTGCCCTTGTAGGCGAAGGCCGAGTTGCGCGCGATCACGAACAGGCCGGCGACGCGCGACAGCTCGGTGATGATGTCCTCGGTCAGGCCGTCGACGAAATAGTCGGCCTCGGCGTCGCCGCCGAGATTGACGAAGGGCAGCACGGCGAGCGACGGCCGGTCGTCCGTGCCGCCGCCCGGCGCGGCCTCGGCGCCGGCAGCGGCCGCCGCCGCGCCGGGCAGCCAGCACCAGATGCCGACCGGCTCGGCGATGTTCTTCAGCCTCTGCGCCCCGTGGTGGCGCAGCGCGATGTCGAGCTTGCCGCGCACCTGGCGGGCGGCGTCGTCGGAGAGGCAGACGCCGCCGTGCGGGGCGATCGATTCGAGGCGCGCGGCGATGTTGACGCCGTCGCCGTAGATGTCGCCGGCGTCCGCGATGACGTCGCCGAGGTTGATGCCGATGCGCAGCACGATGCGCCGGCCCTCGGGCAGGGCGGCGTTGCGCGCCGCCATCTCGCGCTGGATCTCGACCGCGCACTGGGTGGCGGCGACAACGCTGGCGAACTCGGCCAGCAGGCCGTCGCCGGCGGTCTTGACGATGCGGCCGCGGTGCGCGGCGACGCGGGGCTCGATCACCTCGCCGCGGCAGGCCTTCAGCGCGGCATGGGTGCCCTCCTCGTCGGCGCCCATGAGGCGGGAATAGCCCGCCACGTCGGCGGCGAGAATGGCGGCGAGCCTGCGTTCCGTCGGAGAGCGGTCCATCGCGTCGTCCGGCATTGCCCGCGCATGCTAGCACAGACGCCGGCCGGCCGCCGAACCGCCGCGGCGCCCCTCAGTAGCGCGACAGGCCGAGCGAGAAGCCGCCGTCGACGGTGAAGAGCCCGCCGGTGCAGTAGCTCGCCGCCCCGGAAAGCAGGAACAAGACCAGCGGCACGACCTCCTCGGGCGCGCCGAGCCGGCCGAGCGGGATGCGGGCGAGCTTGGCCGCCATCTCGCGCTCGCTCGCCTCGCTGCGCGGCGCGCCGAGCACCGTCTCGGTGCCGATCACGCCGGGCAGCACGGCGTTGACGCGGATGCCGTGCGGCGCCAGCTCGACGGCGAGGATGCGGGTCAGCTGGTTGAGCGCGGCCTTCGAGGCGCCGTAATGGGCGATGCCGGGCCGTGCCAAGAGGCTCGCGGTCGAGCTGATGTTGACGATGGCGCCGCCCCCGCCGACGGCTTTCATCGCCCGCGCCGCCGCCTGGGCGAGCAGCGCCGGCCCGCGCAGGTTGGTCGCCAGCACCCGGTCCCACTCGGCCTCGTCCATCTCGAGGAAGCCGGTGACCGGGTAGATGCCGGCGCAGTTGACCAGGCCCCGCGGCGGGCCGAGCTCGGCGGCGGCGCGCGCGACCGCCGCCCGCCCCGCGGCGCCGTCGGCCACGTCGAGCGCCAGCGCCAGCACCGACGCGCCTTCGCCGGCGAGCGCCGCCCGTACGCGCTCGAGCCCGGCGCCGTCGCGGTCGATCAGCGCCAGGCGCGCGCCGCGCGCCGCCATCGCCTCGGCGATGGCCCGGCCGATCCCGGCGGCCGCCCCGGTGACGATGAAGCTGCGCCCGGCGAATTCGTCGGCCATGGCGTCAGGCGAAGTGGCAGGCGACGGCATGGCCGGGGGCGACCTCGCGCGGCGGCGGCTCCTCGGCGGCGCAGACGTCCTCGGCCAGCGGGCAGCGCGTGCGGAAGCGGCAGCCGCTCGGCAGGTCGCTGGGATCGGGCGGCTCGCCCTCGAGCCAGAAGCTCTCGGTCACCCGCTTGCCGCCGATGCGCGGCACGGCGGCAAGCAGCGAGCGCGTATAGGGATGGCGCGCCTCGTCGAAGATCGCCGCCGCCCCGCCGATCTCGACGATGCGCCCGAGATACATCACCGCCACCCGGTCGCACATCGTGCGCACCACCGCGAGATCGTGCGAGATGAACATGTAGGTCAGGTTGAAGGTCCGCTGCAGGGCGCGGAAGAGCTTGAGCACCGTCGCCTGGACCGAGACGTCGAGGCCCGAGGTCGGCTCGTCGAGCACCACCATCGTCGGCTGCAATGTCAAAATGCGCGCCAGGCCGACGCGGCGCTGCTGCCCGCCGGAAAGCTCGTGCGGATAGAGGTCGAGATGGGTCGGCGGCAGCCCGACCGCGGCGAGGATCCGGCGCACCCGCTCGTCGCGCTCGGCGGCGCCGAGCCGGGTGTGGACGAGCAGCGGCTCGTTGAGCGAGCGGCGGATCTTCCAGCGCGGGTCGAGCGAGGCGCCGGGGTCCTGGTAGGCGTATTGCAGGTTCCGGCGC
>CAYTWJ010000245.1:0-5355 GCA_964442055.1 uncultured Rhodospirillaceae bacterium
TCAGCCCGACCCAGAAGGTCGGCAGGCTGAAGCCGAGGATCGAGCCGGCCATGATGGTGCGGCCGAGCGCCGAATCGGGCCTGAGCCCGGCCAGCATGCCGAGCGGGATGCCGAGCGACACCGCGATCAGCATGGCGAGAACGGCCAGCTCGAACGTCGCCGGCATGCGCTGCACGATCACCTGCAGCGCCGGCTCGCCGAAGACGAAGGAGCGACCGAGATCGCCGCCGAGCGCGTTCTCGAGGAAGACCAGGTATTGCTGCCACAGCGGCAGGTCGAGGCCGAGCGCCTGCACGGCGCGCGCGCGCTCGGCCTGGTCGGCCTGCGGGTTGATCAGGATCTCGACCGGGTCGCCGATCAGGAACACGCCGGCGAAGACGAGCACCGACATCGCCAGCAGAACCACGGCGCTCTGCATCAGCCGGCGGATCAGGAACGCGGTCACCTTGCCCTCGTGCGGCGGGGCCGGCGGCGCCGGCCCCGGCCGGCGCCGCCGCGCCCGGTCACTTGGCCGGACGCACGCCCATGGCCAACGTGTTCTGGTCGGTGCGCGCCGTGTAGGCGAGCCCCTTGCGCGTGCCCCAAGTGCTGACCTCGTAGTGGATCGGGATGATGCCGAGGTCGTTGATGCCGGCCTCGGTCGCCTCCTGGAGCAGCTTCTCCCGCTTCTTGTCGTCGACCGTGCGCAGCGCCTCGTCGAGCAGCTGGTCGAGCTTCGGGTTGGAGTAGCGGCCGCGGTTCGAGGCGCCCATGCCCTTGTCCTTGTCGAAGGTGGCGAGCAGCGACTTGAGCGGCGACGAGGCCTCGCCGGTGCCCGAGCCCCAGCCGACCAGCATCAGGCTGAATTCCAGCTTCGAGCCGCGGCTGAAGAAGACGTTGCTCGGCATGGTCTCGACCTTGGTGTCGATGCCGGCCCGGCTCAGCATCTGCGCGATCGCCTGGCAGACTTTCTCGTCGTTGATGTAGCGGTTGTTCGGCCCGTGGATGGTCAGCCCGAAGCCATCCTTGTAGCCGGCCTCGGCGAGCAGCTTCCTGGCGCCGTCAATGTCGTATTTTTCAACCTTCAACTTGGGGCTGACGCCGAAGAAACCCTCGGGCAGCAGCTGGCTGGCCGGGATGGCGCTCTCCTCCATCACGCGCTCGACGATCGCCTGGCGGTTGATCGCCTTCGAGATCGCCTGGCGCACGCGCACGTCGCGCAACGGATTCTTTTCCAGCGGCTTGCCCTGCTTGTCGGTGACGAAGGGCGAGTTCTTCTCGCGCCCGCTGTCGACGTGCAGGTAGATGACCCGGTTGGAGACGCCGCTCACCACCGCCACGTCCTTGTTCTGCTTCATGCGTGCGATGTCGGCGGTCGGCACACTCTCGATCACCTGCACGTCGCCGGCGAGCAGCGCGGCGACCCGCGCCGCCGAGTTCGAGATCACCTTGAAGGTGACCTTGTCCCACGGCTCCTTCTTGCCCCAGTAGGCGGGGTTGCGCGCCAGCACGATGCGGTCGCCGCGCACCCACTCGACGAAGCGGTAGGGGCCGGTGCCCACGGCGGCCTTGCCGGAATTGTAGTCCTCGGTGGTGGCGTTCTCGCCGTGCTTGCGCGAGACGATGAAGATGTTGCTGATGTCGCTCGGCATCAGCGGATAGGGCGCCGCGGTCTTGAAGACGATGGTGTGCGGGTCCTTGACCACCACCTCCTTGAGCTGCTTCAGGTAGATGCCGAACGACGACGGGCTGTTGGGCACGTTCGGCGCGCGCTTGACGGTGAATGCGACATCGTCGGCGGTGAAGTCGCTGCCGTCGTGCCATTTCACGCCCTTGCGCAGCTTGAACTCCCACGTCAGGTCGTCGAGAGCCTTCCAGGATTCGGCGAGGGCCGGCACCAGCCGCTGCTTCTCGTCCTGGCCGATCAACTGCTCGAAGACATGCTGCGCCATCGAGTTGTTCGGCGAAAGATTGTGGTAGTGCGGGTCGGTCGACGTCACCTCGGCGGCGAGGCCGATGGTGAGATCGGCGGCCGGCGCCGCGGTGGTCCACAGCAGTCCGGCCGCGCCGAGCGCCGCCTTGAGCCAGTTCGCGCGCATCTCAGTCTCCCTGTCTGCCGTCGGCGCGGCTTCAATGCCGCGCACCGCCCCGGCCGTTCCGGCCTCGGGCGATTCCCTGCCATCCCCGTCGGCGGTCGGCGCGGGCCGCCGCCGCTCGTTTGGCCGCTACGATGGAGGAATCCCCGCCCCCGCGCAAGCGCCGGTCTGCTGCCGGGCATAGGCGCAGACCGCCGCCACCAGCTTGCCCAGGTGGCCGCGCAGGCGCTCGAACCCGGCGTGGCGCTCGAGCGACGCCTCATCCATGTAGAGGCGGCGGTTGATCTCGATCTGCAGGCTGTGGCGACCCTCGGCCGGGCGGCCGTGGCGGCGGATCAGCTCGGCGCCCTGGTAGGGATCGTTGACCGTGACCTCGTAGCCGCAGCCGCGCAGGCGCTCGACCACCAGGTCGCGGAATTCGGGCGCGCTGGTCGCGCCGAGGCGGTCGCTGACCACGAAGTCAGGTCGCGGCGCGGCGCCGTCCTCGGTCATCTCGCTGCCGGTCGACTTCATCGAATGGCAGTTGACGTGCAGGGCGAAGCCGAAGCGCCGCTGCACGTCGTCGAGCGCGGCGTCGAGCGCCGCGTGATAGGGGCGGTAATAGCGCTCGATGCGCCGGCGCACCTCGGCCACCGACAGCTTGCGCTCGTACATCGGCTGGCCGGGAACGGCGAGCCGGCGAATCAGGCTGATGCCGAGCTCGGTCTTGCGCGACGGCCGCAGCTCGCCCGGCCAGGGCTCGGCCAGGAGCGCCGGGTCGATGTCGCGCTCGTCGCGATTGACGTCGATGTAGCTGCGCGGGAACAGCGCGTGAATCAGCGTCGCGCCGTTCGCCGGCGCCATGCCGTAAAGCTCCTCGACATAGGTGTCCTCGGCGGTGCGCAGCAGCGCCAGCGGCGCGACACAGCCGAAATCGGCCGGATAGACGGTGCCGCTGTGCGGCGAATCGAAGACCACCGGAACCGGCTCGGCGGCCGGATCCTCGCGCGCCAGGACGCCGGGGACCACCACAGGCATGCGCTCACCTTGCCGCGCCGCCGCCTCGCCGGCAAGGGGCGGCGCGTGGACCCTCCGGGCGGGACGTGCTAGAGGGGAGCGGCCCGTCTCGGGGGCGGGCGCGTGGAGACAGCGGAAGCCCTGACATGAACGCACTGCCGGCCGACGCGCTGCTGCCGATCGATATTGCTCCTTACCGGGCCGGCAACACCGGCATCCCCTACGTCACCACCTTCGACAGCGGTCGCGCCGGGCCGCATGTCGTGATCAACGCGCTGACCCACGGCAACGAGGTCTGCGGCGCCCACGCGCTGGCCTGGCTGTTCGGGCGCGGCGTGCGGCCGCGCCGGGGCAAGCTGACCTTGAGTTTCGCCAACGTCGCCGCCTACGAGAGCTTCGACCCCCGCAACCCGACCGCGTCGCGCTATCTCGACGAGGATTTCAACCGCGTCTGGGCGCCCGCCACGCTTGACGGCCCGTTGCACTCGCGCGAGCTCGACCGCGCCCGCGAGCTCCGGCCGGTGATCGCGGCGGCCGACTTCCTGCTCGACGTCCATTCCATGCAGACGCCTTCGCCCGCGCTGGTGCTCTCCGGCCTGCAGGCCAAGGGCCGGGCGCTTGCCGCCCAGGTCGGCGTGCCCGAATGGGTGGTGGCCGACGCCGGCCACGCCGCCGGCCCGCGCATGCGCGACTACGGCGCCTTCGCCGACGAGGCCAGCCCGCGCACGGCGCTCCTGGTCGAATGCGGCCAGCACTGGCTGAGGGCGAGCCGCGAGATCGCCATCGATTGCTGCCGGCGCTTCCTCGCGGTCACCGGCGCGGTCGATCCGGCCGATCTCGACGGCCCCTTCCCTGGGCCGCCACGCCAGCGCTTCATCGAGGTGTCGCAGGCGGTGACCATCGAGAGCGACGGTTTCACCTTCGCCGGCGATTATGTCGGGCTCGAAGTGATTCCCGCGGCCGGCACGGTGATCGGCCACGACGGCGAGCGGCCGGTGGCGACCCCCTACGACGATTGCGTGCTGATCATGCCGACGCGCCGGCTCAAGCGCGGCCAGACCGCGGTCCGCTTCGGACGCATCGTCGGCTGAGCCGCGCCCGTGCGCGATACGGCGCTGACACTGCTGATCGGCGCCGTCGGCGGCGCGCTCGCCGCCTGGATCGGCCTGCCGCTTGCCTGGATGATCGGCGCCATGCTGGCGACCACGGCAGCGGCCATGGCCGGCGGGCGGATCGTCGTCCAGCGGCAGTTGCGCGCGCTGATGGTGACGGTGCTCGGCGTCATGCTCGGCAGCGCCTTCCATCCCGAGATCCTGCGCCGCCTCGGCGACTGGCTCGGTGGCATCGCGCTGCTCGCCGCCTACATTCCCGTTGTCACCGCCATCGTCTATCTCTATTTCCGGCGCTTCACCACGTTCGGGCGCACCACCGCCTATTTCAGCGCCATGCCGGGCGGCCTCAACGAGATGATCATCGTCGGCGAGGCCATGGGCGGCGAGGGCCGCGCCATCGCGCTGGTGCACGCGACGCGCATCCTCGTTGTCGTGATGACCATTCCCTTCTACTTTCGATTCGTCGAGCGGCTCGGCGTGCCGGCGGCGCCGCCCGGCGCCGGCCTCGGCGCGCTGCCGCTGGCCGACGCGGCCCTGCTGACCCTCTGCGGCGTGCTCGGCTGGTCGCTCGCGCGGCTCCTGCGCGTGCCGGCGGCGCAACTGGTCGGACCGATGATGCTCTCGGCGGCGATGCATCTCGGCGGCCTCACCGCCTCGCGGCCGCCGGCGGAGCTGGTCGCGGTGGCGCAGATTGTCGTCGGCTCGGCGATCGGCGGTCGCTTTGCCGGCCTGCGGCTGGTCGAGGTGTCGCGCATCCTGCTCGTCGCCGTCGGCGCCGCCCTCTTGATGCTGGTGCTGACCGTGGCGGCGACCGCGCTCCTCGGCGACGCGCTCGGGACCAGCCGCGCCGGCCTTGCGCTGGCACTGGCGCCCGGCGGCCTCGCCGAGATGAGCCTGGTCGCGCTCGCCCTCGGCGTCGACACCGCCTTCGTGGCGACCATGCACGTGCTGCGCATCGCCATCATCGTCATCCTGGCACCGGCCGCCTTCCGGCTGGCGCGGGCGTGGCGCGAGCGGCGCCTCAAGCCCTGATCAGGCGATCGAGCGCGGGCACGCCGGCGCTGGCCGGAAAGACGCGCGCGTCGAGCGCAGCCCGGTCGATGCCGAGATGATCGCGCAGCACGCCGTTGAACAGGCTGCGCGCGTCGAGCGTCGGCTTGAGGTCGCGCCCC
>CAYTWJ010000246.1:0-5343 GCA_964442055.1 uncultured Rhodospirillaceae bacterium
GCTATCGCGGCGGCTGGATCGACCAGCTGATCATGCGCGCGGTCGACGCGCTGATGGCTTTCCCGGCCTTCGTGCTGGCGATGGGCATCACCGCCGCGCTCGGCAACACCACGGTCAACGTCGCCATCGCCATCGGCATCACCCAGGTGCCGAGCTACCTGCGCCTGATCCGCGGCGAGATGCTGCGGGTGCGCGAGATGGAATACGCCGAGGCGGCGCGCACCGTCGGCAACGCACCCTGGCGGATCGTCCTGGTCCACCTCTTTCCCAACTGCGTGCCGCCGCTGATCGTCCAGGCCACGCTCGCCATGGGCTACGCGCTGTTGACCATGGCGGCCCTGTCCTTCATCGGCCTCGGCATCCAGCCGCCGCAGAGCGAATGGGGCGCGATGACCGCCGAGGGCGCCAGCCAGATGGTCACCGGCGAATGGTGGCTGTTCCTCTTCCCCGGCCTCGCCATCATGGTGACGGTGCTGGCCTTCAACCTGGTCGGTGACGCGCTGCGCGATCTGCTCGACCCGCGGATGCGCGGCGTCCGGTGAAGCCGCTGCTCGAGATCGAGAACCTGACGGTTCATTTCGAGACCGACGACGGCAGCGTCGAGGCGGTCGACGGGATCAGTTTCGACATCCGCCCCGGCGAGATCCTCGGCCTGGTCGGCGAATCGGGCTCGGGCAAGTCGGTGACCTCGTACGCCATCCTGCGCCTGATCCGCCGCCCCGGGCGGATCGTGCGCGGCGCGATCCGCTTCGACGGCACCGACCTGCTGGCGCTGCCCGAGGAGGAGATGCGCAAGATCCGCGGCGCGCAGATCTCGATGGTCTTCCAGAGCCCGCGCACCGCGCTCAATCCGGTGATCCCGGTCGGCCGGCAGATCGCGCGCCTGTTCGAGCTGCACGGCGGGCTGCCGGCGGCCGAGGCGCGCCGGCGCACGCTCGAGATGCTGAACCTGGTCGGCATCCCCGAGCCGGAGCGCCGCGTCGGCCAGTACCCGCACCAGCTTTCCGGCGGCACCTGCCAGCGGGTGATGATCGCCATGGCGCTGGCCACCGGGCCGAAGCTCCTGATCGCCGATGAGCCGACGACCGGCCTCGACGTGTCGATCGAGGCGCGCATCCTCGACCTGCTGCACGATTTGGGCGCCAAGACCGGCGCGGCCATCCTGCTGATCACCCACGATCTCGGCGTCGTCGCGCAGACCTGCGACCGCGTCGCCGTGATGCATGCCGGCCAGCTGGTCGAGACCGCTTCCGTGCGCACGCTCTTCAAGCACCCGGCCCATCCCTATACCCGGGCGCTGGTGCGCTCGATCCCGCGGGTCGACCGCACCGTCGCCCTCGAGCCGATCCCGGGCTCGGTGCCGTCGGCGCTGCGCCCGCCGCCGGGCTGCCGCTATGCCGCGCGCTGCCCGCGCGCGCTCGACGTCTGCCGGCGCGACAAGCCCGGACTCGCCGCCGTCGCCGCCGATCACGTCGTCGCCTGCTTCAACCCCGAGACCGACCATGCCGCCGCTGCTCGAGGTTGAGGCGCTGCGCAAGCACTTCCCGCTCGGCGGTATCGCCGCCTGGCGGGCCCGCCTCCGCGGCGAGGAGCCGCCGGCGGTGCGCGCCGTCGACGGCGTGTCGTTCTCGGTCGCCGCCGGCGAGACCGTGGCGCTGGTCGGCGAATCCGGCTGCGGCAAGTCGACCGTCGCCCGCTGCCTGCTCCATCTGCTCGAGCCGACGAGCGGCAGCGTGCGCTTCGCCGGCACCGAGCTCGGCACGCTCGACGAGAAGGGCCTGCGCGCGGTCCGCCGCGATCTGCAGATGGTGTTCCAGGACCCGACGGCGGCGCTCAATCCCCGGCTGTCGGTGCGACGGATGGTCGAGGAGCCGCTGCGCCTCCACGCCGGCCTCGATCCGGCGCGCCGGCGCGAGCGGGTGGCCGAGGTTCTCGCCGAGGTGGGGCTCGGCGCCGAGCTTGGCGCGCGCTACCCGCACGAGCTTTCGGGCGGCCAGCGCCAGCGGGTCAACATCGCGCGGGCCATCGCCACGCATCCGCGCTTCGTCGTCCTCGACGAGCCGACCTCGGCGCTCGACGTGTCGCTGCGCTCGCGCATCATCCTCCTGCTCGAGGCCCTGCGCGAGAAGCTCGGCCTCTCGTATCTCTTCATCTCGCACGACCTGGCCACGGTCAAATACCTGGCCCGGCGGGTCGCGGTCATGTATCTCGGCGTGATCGTCGAGGAGGCCGAGACGGCCGAGCTGTTCGCCCGCCCCTCCCACCCCTATACGCGGGCGCTGCTCGCGGCGGTGCCGGTGCCCGACCCCGAGGCGCGGCGCGACAATTTCGTCCTCGCCGGCGAGGTGCCGAGCCCGATCAACATTCCCGCGGGATGCCGGCTGGTCGGGCGCTGCCCGCTGGCGCAGCCGGTCTGCGCCGAGCCGGTGCCGCGCCGTGAAGTCGCCCCGGGGCACTTCGTGTCGTGCCACCTGGCGTGAGCCGACAGCGAGAGCCGGCCCGATCAACAACAAGGAGGAAGCGATGGCGATCGTGCGATTTGTGCTCGCGGCGTTGAAGCCGGGAGTGAGGCCCGAGGACTACGAGCGCTACGAGCGCGAGGTCGACTATGTCATCGCCGGCAGGATGAAGACCATCGTCAGCTATCGCACCCACCGGCTGACGGCGACGACGGCGGGAATCGCCGGCGGGCCCTGGGACTATATCGAGCGCATCGAGATCACCGACCGCAAGGCCTACGAGCAGGAGCTGGCGACGGCCGGCAAGGAGCTGATCGACGAGCTCTACGCCAAGTATCTCGACCGCTCCAAGACGGTCTCCTTCTGGTCGGAGCTCGTCGAGCCATGAGCGGCACGGCGACAAGCTTCGACGGCAAGGTCGCGCTGGTCACCGGCTCGTCGTCGGGGACCGGCGCGGCGATCGCCCGCGAACTGGCGCGGCGCGGCGCGCGCGTCGCCGCACATTGCCGGCGCGCGACCGCGGGCGCCGACGCGGTCGTCGCGGCGATCCAGGACGAAGGCGGCGAGGCCGCGGCGTTCCGCGCCGACCTGGCGCGGTCGGACGAGGTGCGCCGCCTCGTCGCCGAGGTCGAGGCCAGGCTCGGCCCGGTCTCCATCCTGGTCAACAACGCCGGACCCTTCGCCGATACCCCGTTCACGAGCCTCGACGAGCGCGACTGGGACCTGGTGATGGCGGTGAACCTGAAGGCGCCCTATCTCGCCAGCCAGCTGGTCGCGCCGGGGATGGAGCGGCTGGGCTGGGGACGCATCGTCAACCTGGGCGCGACCTCGTCGTTGGTGCGCAGCCATTCTGTCTACGGGCTGGCCAAGGCGGCGCTGCTGCACCTGACCGAATGCCTGGCGCTGGAGCTGGCGCCGAAGATCACCGTCAACGCCGTGGTGCCGAGCCAGATCGCCAGCGCGCGGACCGATTCGATGCCGGCCTACAAGGCCGCGGCGATCAAGGCGACGCCGCTCGGCCGCCTGGTCACCGAAGACGAGATCGCGCGCATGGTCGCCCTGATGTGCTCGGCCGAATTCGATTTCGTCACCGGCCGCACCGTCATCATGGACGGCGGCCGCGCGATTCCGGTCTTCCCGCGCATCGGCTTCGACGCCAAGGACAATTAGCCGCCTCTGGCCTGCCGCGGGCTGACGAAGACCGGCTCCATGGTGACGATCTCGCCCAGTGTCGCGTAGTTGGGGCCGCCGAGGCGGGCGATCGGCCGCAGCCGCGCGCTGTCGATCTTGCCGTCGCGATAAAGGTCGTCGCGGACGTGGAACAGCGTCACCTCGCCGATGAACAGGTTGCTGCGCCCCGCGCCGAATTCAAGCGTCTGGAATAGCCGGCATTCCATGGCGACCGGCACCGCCGCCAGCCGCGGCGGGCGCACGCGCCGGCTCGGCGCGGTGGCGAGGCCGAGCGCCTCGACCTCGCTCACCGTCTCGGGATATTCGCGCGACGAAAAGTGCAGCGGCTCGATCAGGCCGTCGTCGGCGATGTTGACGACGAACTCGGCGGTTTCCCGGATGTTGCGCGCGGTGTCCTTGAGCGCGCCGCGCTTGCGGCCGATGCTGATGGCCAGCATCGGCGGCTGGTTGGAGACGAAGGTGAAGGCGCTGAAGGGCGCGGCGTTGACGCGGCCGGCGCCATCGAGCGTCGTCACCCAGGCGATCGGCCGCGGCACCACCGCGCCGACCAGCAGCTTGTAGGCGTCGTCGTCGGTCAGACCTTCCGCATCGATTTCCATACTGTCGTCTCCGTAATCGCGCCACGCTAACTTCAATGGCCGACCGCGGCCCGCAGCGTTGCCGCCAGAACATCCGCCGAATCGGCGCCGGCAAGCACGATCTCGTCCAGCCCCGCCGCGCGGTAGCGGGCGAAACTGCGCCTGACATCGTCGGGCGTGCCCGCCGCGGCGTGGTTCTGCACCACCTCGTCGGTGATCAGCGCGTCGACCCGCGCCCAGTCCTCGGCCGCGAAGGCGGCCGCCAGCGCCTCCTGGTCGAGCCGCGTGCCGGCCAGCGCCAGGTTCCGGGCGTGATGCCCGCCGCGCAGGATGAAGGCGAGCGTGCGGCGCAGCCGGCCGATCGCCGCGGCCCGGTCGCGGTCGGCCGAGGCATAGACCAGCGCGATCTTGCGGACGCGGCGGTTGGCGGCGGCCTCGCCGCGGCGCACCCGCTGCAACGCCTCGTCGATAAAGGCCGGCGCGGTGGCGGCGCTGATCAGCACGCCGTCGGCGGCGGCGCCGGCGAGCTCGAGCATCTGCGGCCCCGAGGCGGCGAGCACGATCGGCACCGGCCGCGCGCCCGTCGCCAGCCGGCGGCCGGCGAGGCGGTAGACCTCGCCGGCGTGGCGGACGGTCTCGCCGGCAAGGAGCGCGCGCGCGATGGCGATCGCCTCGCGCATGGTGCGCAAGGGATGCGGCGCGGCGATGCCCGCCGCCTCGAGATCGCGCGGCGCGCCGACGCCGAGACAGAGCTGCACCCGCCCGGGAAAGATCTCGTCGAGCGAGGCGGCCGCCATCGCCGCGTAGACCGGGTGCATCGAATAGGGGCTCAGCGCCATCAGCGCCGCGCCGAGCCGCCGCGTTTCCGCCAGCGCCAGCGACGAGAGCGCGATCGGCTCGCGCTGGAACAGGTGGCTCGCCAGCCACAGCCGTGCCGCTCCGGCCTCCTCGGCCAGGCGCGCCGCGGCGCGGACGAAGTCCGGCGTCTCCTTGCCCTCGATGGCGACGCTGACGAGGGCGCTCAATCGCGTCTCCGCGCGGCCCGGCCGCGCAGCAGGCCGATCAGCCGGTCGAGCGAGCCTTCGTCGAAATGCGCCGCGTCCGCGCCGCCGGTT
>CAYTWJ010000247.1:0-5338 GCA_964442055.1 uncultured Rhodospirillaceae bacterium
GCGAGGTGGACGATGGTCACGTCCTCGCTCTCGCCCGAGCGCGCCGAGACGATGGCGTCGTAGCCCGCCTGGCGCGCCGCCGCGAGCGCCGCCTTGGCATCGCTCAGGGTCCCCGCCTGGTTGGGCTTGATCAGCACGGCGTTGCAGGCGCCCAGCCGCGCCGCCGCCTCGATGCGGCCCGCGTCGGTGACCAGGAAATCGTCGCCGATCACCTGAACGGCGTCGGCGATTGCGCGGGTGAAGCGGGCCAGCCCCTCGGCGTCGTCCTCGGCCAGCGGGTCCTCGATGGCGACGATCGGATAGCGCGCGAGCCAGCCGAGCAGCAGCTCGGCCAGCCCGTCGCTGTCGAGGTCGCGGCCGTCGCGCGCCAGGCGGTAGCGGCCGCCGCGGCCGAATTGCGAGGCCGCGATGTCGAGCGAGATCGCCATCTCCGTCCCGGGCTTGAGGCCGGCGCGCTCGATCGCACGCAAGAGCATGTCGAGCGCCGCCTCGTTGCCGTCGAAGGCGGGCCAATAGCCGCCCTCGTCGGCGACGCCCTGCAGGCGCCCCGCCTCGGCCATCAGGTCGCCGGCGGCGCGATAGACCTCGGCCGTCCATTCCAGCGCCTCGGCATAGTCGCCGGCGCCGACGGCGACGACCATGAAGTCCTGCACGTCGACGCGCCGGCCGGCATGGGCGCCGCCGCCGAAGATCTGGATCTCGGGCAGCGGCAGGTGGGCCGCCTCGTCGCCGCCGAGATGACGCCAGAGGGGCAGGCCGCGCGCCGCCGCCGCGGCATGCGCCACCGCCATCGAAGTGGCGATCAGCGCGTTGCCGCCGAGCCGCGCCCGGTTCGGCGTGCCGTCGAGCGCGACCAGCCGGCGGTCGACCGCTTCCTGCTCGGCCGCGTCCATCCCGGCGACGGCGGCGGCGATCTCCCCGTTCACCGCGGCGACCGCGCCCAGCACGTCGTGGCCGCCGAAGCGCCTGCCCCCGTCGCGCCGGTCGACCGCCTCGCCGCTGCCGGTGGAGGCACCCGCCGGGGCGATGGCCCGGCCGACGGCGCCGCCGGCCAACCGCACTTCGGCCTCGACGGTCGGCCGGCCGCGCGAATCCCAGACGCGGCGGCCGCGCACTGTTGCGATGGCGCCGGCGCTCACCGGCCGAGCTCCGCCGCCCAGGCGGCGCGGACCTGGGCCAGGCGCGCCGGCGGCTCGGCGAGGAGCGCCCGCGCCACCCGGCGCACCCGGTCCTTGGCCGCTTCCTCGGTCAGGTACTCGACCGGCGACTTGCCGTCGACGCGGGCGAGGAACAGCCCCGGCAGCAGGCGCGCCGTGCGCCCTTCCAGGTCCGCCGGCGGCTCGTAGTCGACCCCGGCGAGATAGGCCGCCGCCAGAGCATCGAAGCAGCCGAGCAGCGCCGCGGCCGCCGCGGGCGCCCAGAGGCACTTGAGCATCAGGTGATTCAGGCAGAAGGCGAGGTCGAAGGCGGGATCGCCGTACCAGGCGCATTCGGCGTCGAGGAATACCGGCCCGCGTGGCCCGAGCAGGATATTCTTCGGGCTGACATCGCCGTGCACCAGCGCGCGCCTGGTTCCCGCGGTGGCGCGCGCCAGCGCGAGCAGCGCCTCGGCGCGGTCGGGATGGGCCCGCGCCGCCGCCTCGAGATAGGGCTCGAGCCGGATCGCATGGAAGATCGCGTCGGTGGGGAAGCGCGCGGCGATATCCGCCCGGCCGGCCGTCCCGGCATGAATCGCCGCCAGACGCTCGCCCACCGCGCGCGCAACCGGCGGGTCGGCGCGGCCTTGGCGCAACTCCTCTTTCCACAATCGGTAGCGGGCGGGATCGAGGAACTCCATGACGAACAGGCC
Organism: uncultured Rhodospirillaceae bacterium; assembly: GCA_964442055.1. Classification (GTDB taxonomy): domain Bacteria; phylum Pseudomonadota; class Alphaproteobacteria; order Ferrovibrionales; family Ferrovibrionaceae; genus CAYTWJ01. The sequence goes on from CAYTWJ010000247.1 coordinate 1,850, forward strand.
GCCTTCGACGTCGTGCCCGAGCAGGCGCGGCACGGCGTCCGGGACCACGGCTCCGGCGGTCTCGATCCAGCGCACTTCGTAGGCGTTGCGGCTCACCGGGGCGCGCCAATCCGCCGCCACCTTGAGCTTCGGCAGCGCCCGCTTGACGCAGAACGTTCGCCCGCGAGCGTCCACCCGCCAGATGTCGGAAGAGACTCCGCCGGTCAGCGGCGTGAACCGGGCTGCCTCACCCCGGCCGACCAAACCGATTCGCTCGAGCGCGGTAACGATCTCGGGCGGGGCGCCGCCAGCGGAATCGTATTCGACGTGCACGTATTTCCCTGCGCCGCGGTTTGGCATAACCTGATACCGCAAGAGCGGCCCGCCGCCAGCTCAGCACGGCGCTGACCCGGGCGGTGGCCCGCCGACAGAGCGAGCCATGGCACGGCGCATGCCAAAGCGCAAGGCGACGCGCACCGAGAGCGACAGCTTCGGCCCGATCGAGGTGCCGGCCGATCGCTATTGGGGCGCGCAGACGCAGCGTTCGCTCGATCTCTTCCGCATCGGCGAGGAGCGGATGCCCTGGCCGCTGCTGCACGCGCTCGCCCTGGTCAAGCTGGCGGCGGCGCGCGTCAACGCCGAGCTCGGCGTCCTGCCGCCGGGGGTGGCGCGGGCCATCGAGCGCGCCGCGCGCGAGGTCATCGACGGCCGCCTCGAGGGGAACTTCCCGCTGGTCGTCTGGCAGACCGGCTCGGGTACCCAGACCAACATGAACCTGAACGAGGTCATCGCCAACCGCGCCAACGAGCTGCTCGGCGGCCGGCGCGGTGCGCGCGCGCCGGTGCATCCCAACGACCATGTCAACCTGAGCCAGTCGTCGAACGACGCCTTCCCGACCGCCATGCACGTCGCCGTGGCCGGGGAGATCGCCCACCGGCTGCTGCCGGCGCTCGGCCATCTGGAAGAGGCATTGGCCGCCAAGGCGCGCGCCTGGCGGGGCATCGTCAAGATCGGCCGCACTCATCTGCAGGACGCGACGCCGCTGACCTTGGGCCAGGAGTTCTCGGGCTATGCGGCCCAAATTGGCCAGGCCCGCCGCGCCGTCGCCCGCGCCCTTCCCGGTCTCTACGAGCTCGCCCAGGGCGGGACCGCCGTCGGCACCGGGCTGAACGCGCCCGCCGGCTTCGGCCGCCGCGTCGCCGCCGAGCTCGCCCGCCTGAGCGGCCTGCCCTTCCGCAGCGCGCCCAATAAGTTCGCGGCGCTGGCCGCGCACGATGCGCTGGTCGCCGCCTCGGGCACGCTGACGGCGCTCGCTGCGGCGCTGAACAAGATCGCCAACGACATCCGCTTGCTCGGCTCGGGTCCGCGCGCCGGCCTGGGGGAGCTCAGGCTGCCGGCGAACGAGCCCGGCTCGTCGATCATGCCCGGCAAGGTCAACCCCACCCAGGCCGAGGCGCTGACCATGGTCTGCGCCCAGGTGATCGGCAACCACGCCGCCATCGCCGCCGCCGGCATGCAGGGCCATCTCGAGCTCAACGTCTTCAAGCCGGCGATCATCTACAACCTGCTGCAGTCGATCCGGCTCCTCGCCGATGCCGCGCGCAGCTTCGCCGACCATTGTATCGCCGGGCTCGAGCCCGACCGGGCGCGCATCGGCGAGCTGTTGCGCCGCTCGCTGATGCTGGTCACCGCCCTGACCCCGGCCATCGGCTACGATCGCGCCGCGCGCATCGCCAAGCGGGCGCACGAGCTCGACCTGACGCTGCGCGAGGCGGCGATCGCCGACGGCATCGAGCCGGCGCTGTTCGACCGGCTGGTCAGGCCGCGCCGGATGATCCGGCCGGGCCGCAAAGGGAGGTAAGCGCCATGCCGACGGCGGTGAAGAAGCGTTCCGTGGTCGTCGCCGGGCACCGCACCAGCGTGTCGCTCGAGCGTGCCTTCTGGGACTCGCTGCGCGAAATCGCCGCCGTCGAGGGCAAGACGATCAACCAGCTGGTCAGCGAGATCGACGCCAGGCGCAGCGGCAACCTCTCGAGCACGATCCGCGTCTATATCCTGACGCGCGTCCGCGCCGGCGCGCTGGCCGGCTCCCCGCCGCCGCCTAGCGCCGAGGAGCCCCCTCGAGAATCCCCCGCAGCAGGCGTTCCGCCGGACTGACCGGCGCCGGCTGGGTCGGCGCCTGCGGCTGGGTCGGAGCCGGCTCGGCACCGCGATCGCGCAGCAGGCGGCGCATCACGCCGGTGCCGACGCGCTCGGCCATCCAGCGCTCCAGCTCGCGCGTCTTCACGTCGCGGACCGGCTGGTCGATCGGGCCCTTCAGGTCGACGCCGACCGGCGGCGCGTTGGGGTGCTCGGTCAGGCGCATCCGGCTGACCAGATCCATCTGCCAGTTCGGCAGGTCGATGGTGCCGACCAGGGTGCCCTCGGCCGCCTCGAGGTCGACACGGGTGTCGTCGCTGCGGGCGACGCCGCGCTCGACGCGCCAGGTGCCGCTGGCGCGGGTGAAACGGGTCTGGCCGCCCGACATGGTGCCGGCGAGCAGGGCGACGAAATCGACCACCTGGTCGAGCCGCTTGAGCTGGTCCGAGAGCCGCCTGAGATCGATCCCCTGGACCACGCCGTCGCTGGCCTCGACCGCGGCGTTGCCGGCGAGCGCGTTGACCAGGTCGTGCTCGCTCGAGCCGCGCGTCTCGAACTTGCCGCGCATGCCAAAGCGGCCGCTCACCCGGTCGATGCCAAGCGCGGTGACCAGCGCCTGACGCAGGTCGGCGCCGCTCAGCGTCAGATCGAGCGCGGCGCGCGGCGGCGCGGCGGCGACCAGATTGCCCTTGAGGTCGACGCTGCCGCCGAACAGGCGGCCCTGCAGCTGGCTGATGTCGAGGGTGCCGTCGGCCAGCGCCAGCACGAGCTTCGGCTCGCGGAAATTGTAGCCGCGCAGCTCCAGGCCGCGCGCCGCCAGCGACACATCGGCATCGAAGAGACGCAGCATCGTCAGGTCGATCGGCTCGCGCGACCAGCGTCCGCCCGGGGCGGGCGTCGGGACCGGGGCGGCGGCGGCCCGGCCGGCGGCGGCCGCGGGCCGCGCCGCCGCGGCGGCCGCGGGCAGGACCAGATCGAGCAGCACTTCCGACGCCGCCAGGTTGGCCGTCAGCTTCGGGCGTGGGGCATCGAGCGCCAGCCCCAGCCGGCCCTCGACGTTGGCCGGGCCGAGTGTGGCCTTGAGGTTCTCGACGGCGAGCCGCGCCGCCGTTCCGCCGATGGCCGCCGCCAGGCGGAAGCCGCCGAGGTTCGTGGCGGCGGGCCGGAAATCGTAGCCCAGCGCGCGCACGGTACGCGTCAGGTCGCTGCCCGACGCGTTGAGATCGAGCGCGAAAGCGGGCGCCGCCGCGCTCGCGTCCACGGTTCCGGCGAGCGACGCCGTGGCGCCCGCCATGCTGCCGACGGCGGCGCGCTTGACGGTCACTTTGCCGTTGAGAAGCGCGGCATCGATCTCGACCGCCTCGGCCGCCG
>CAYTWJ010000248.1:0-5215 GCA_964442055.1 uncultured Rhodospirillaceae bacterium
AAGCCGCACCTCGACCCCTTCGATCACCGCGCTGAGGCCCGCCCCCGGCTCCTCGCGCAAGCCCTCGGCGGCAACGGCGGGACCGGCAGCCTGGACGAGGGCGCGGGCCAGCGGATGGCGGCTTGCCACCGCCAGCCGCGCCGCCAATAACAGGTCCGCAGCCGTGAACCCGGTGTCGCGGCGGAGCTGCGGCCGGCCCTCGGTCAGCGTGCCGGTCTTGTCGAAGACCACGGTATCGATCGCCGCCAGCCGCTCGAGGGCATCGGCGCTTTTCAGCAGCATGCCCCGTTGCAGCAGGCGGCCCGAGGCGACCACCTGCACAGCCGGCACCGCCAGCGCGAGCGCGCACGGGCAGGTGATGATCAGCACGGCGACGGCGTTGAGCACGCCGGCATGCCAGCCGGCGCCGGCGGCGAGCCAGCCGAGCAGCGTGGCCAGACCGAGGACGTGCACCGCCGGCGCGTAGGCGCGGCTCACCCGGTCGGCGAGCCGCACGTAGCGGGCGCGCCCCTGCTCGGCGTTCTCGGTCAGGCGCACGATCTCGGCGAGCAGGCTGTCGGCCGCCGCCGCCCGGACCTCAAGCTCGAGCGGCGCATCGACGTTGAGCGTCCCGGCGAAGACCCGGTCGCCCGGCGCCACCCGCACCGGCAGGCTCTCGCCGCTGACCAGCGAGGCATCGACCTGCGAGGCGCCGGCGCTCACCACGCTGTCGGCGCCGATGCGCTCGCCGGCGGCCACGGCGATGCGGTCGCCGGGCTTCAGCTCGCCGGCCGGCACCGCCCGGCGCGTGCCGTCGGCGGCGACGCGCGTCACCGCATTGGCCCGCAGGCCGAGCAGATGCTCGGCGGCGCCGCGGGCCCTGGCCCGGGCGCGCCGGTCGAGATAGCGGCCGACGAGCAGGAAGAAGAGCAGCGTCACGGCGGCGTCGAAATAGGCGTGGCGGCCGCCGGCAGCGGTCTCGAACAGGCTGACGCCGGCGGCGAGCACGACGCCGAGCGAGATCGGCACGTCCATGTTGAGGCGCCGGGCGCGCAGCGCCGCCGCCGCCGAGCCGAAGAACGGCCAGCCCGCATAGGCCACCGCCGGCAGCGCGATCAGCGCCGAGACCCAGTGCAGGAAGTCGCGCGTCGCCGGTCCCATCTCGCCCAGCGCGCCCGCCCACACCGAGACCGACAGCAGCATGACGTTGCCGGCGGCGAAGCCGGCGACGGCCAGCGCGCGCAGGAGCCGCGCCTCCTCGGCGCGCGCCGCGTCACCGAGCCGGCAGGGATCGTAGGGGGCCAGCCGATAGCCGAGTCGCGCCACCGCGGCGACCAGCGCCGTGGCCTCGTTCTCAGCCGCGCGCCAGCGCAGCGTCAGGCGACGGGTCGTCATGTTAATCCGCGCCGCGACGACGCCAGCCTGGCGCGCGAGCAGGCTCTCGATCAGCCAGACGCAGGCCGCGCAATGCAGGCCGTCGACCATCAGGTGCAGCGAGGCGACGCCATCGTCGCCGACGCGGACATAAGCGGCGGGATCGACCGGCGCGATATCCTCAGGCCGCGGCGGCCGCACGCCGGCGCGCAGCTCGCGCCGGGCGTACCAGCCGTCGAGGCCGAGGCCGCTGATCAGCCGGTAGGCGCCCGCGCAGCCCGCGCAGCAGAAATCGCCGCCGCCGGCGGGAACGGGCTCGCCGCAATGGCGGCAGGCGCTCATCGGACGATGACGCGCCGGCTGGCGTGCACCGGCCCCTCGCGGTCGCGCGCAATCACCAGCATGTCCCACTGGCCCGGCAGCGGCAGCGGCGCGGCGGCGGCGTAGCGCCCCTCCCCGCGGCCCGCGAGAGCGATCGCGCTGTCATGGCCCTCGTGCGTCGGCCGAACGAACCGGACCTCGACGTCGAGCCCGTTCAGCGCCCGGCCCTCGGCGTCGCGCACCCGCACCGCGGCCGCCCCGTCGGCATAGTCGATCTCGATGCGCCAGCCGCGCGCCGCCTCGGCGCGCGCCTGCGCCAGCGTCCGGTTGTAGGCCAAGCCGCGCTCGTAGGCGTTGTCGGAGACCAGCCCGTTCCAGCTCGCCAGAGCGAGGTAGACGAAGAGACCGTTGACGGCGAGCACGATGGCGAAGCCGCCGACCAGCCAGTAGAGCACCCTCGCCGCGTCGCCACGCGGCACAAGGCTCCGCAGCCGGGCGCCGCTCATTTGCCGGGCCCGCGGAAGACCGAATCGTGGCTGGCCGTCGCCTGCGTCGCGCGGTCGCGCAGCACGAAGGTCACGTCGGTCGCCTCGTGGCGCAGCGAAGCGCGCGGCGCCTGGACCAGCACGCGGAAGGTGCCGACGGCGTCGGGGCCGACTCGCACGACCGGGCGGCCGGCCTCCTCGGCGGCGGCGCCGACCGCGCTGACCTCGGCGCCGTCGATGCCGACCAGATCGACCACGTAGTCGCGCCCCTCATGCGTCTTGTTGAGGATGCGCAGCGTGTAGCCGTTGCGGATCGAGCCGTCCGACAGCGTCACGAACAGCGGATTGCGGTCGCGCAGGATGCTGACCTCGAGCGTCGGCCGGAGCAGCAGGGAGACCAGCATCACCAGCCCGACGCCGGCCCAGATCGCGGCGTAGACGATGGTGCGCGGGCGGATGATGCGCAGGTGCGGCGTGAGGCCGGCCTTGCGCGCTTCGACATTGGCCAGCGTGTCGAGGGCGATCAGGCCGCGCGGCCGGCCGATGCGGTCCATCACCTCGTCGCAGGCGTCGATGCAGAGGCCGCAATTGATGCATTCGAGCTGTTGGCCGTCGCGGATGTCGATGCCGGTCGGGCAGACCGCGACGCAGGCGCCGCAATCGACGCAGTCGCCGCGTCCTTCCCAGCTTTCGCCCTTGCGGTACTTGGCACGCGGCTCGCCGCGATCGGCGCGATAGGTGACGATGACGCTGTGCTCGTCGAGCATCGCCGCCTGGAAGCGCGCGTAGGGGCACATGTAGATGCACACCTGCTCGCGGGCGAAGCCGGCCAGCGTGTAGGTCGAGCCGGTGAGGAAGGCAATGGTGATCCACGCCGCCGGCGGCGCCTGCAGCAGGAGCAGGTCGCGCGCCAGCGTCGGGGCATCGGCGAAATAGAACACCCAGGCGCCGCCGGTGGCGGCGGCGATCAGCAGCCAGACCGCGTGCTTGAGCACGCGCTTGCCGACCTTGGCCGGGGTCCACGGCGCGGCGTCGAGGCGGATGCGCGCGCCGCGATCGCCCTCCACCAGCCGCTCGACCCAGATGAACAGATCGGTCCACACCGTCTGCGGGCAGCCGTAGCCGCACCAGACGCGGCCGACGGTGGAGGTGAACAGGAACAGCCCCATCGCCATCATCACCAGGATGCCGGTGAGGTAATAGACTTCCTGCGGCCAGATCTCGATGAAGAAGAAGTAGAACTTGCGGGCCGGAAAATCGACCAGGATCGCCTGGTCGGGCGCGTTGGGCCCGCGGTCCCAGCGCAGCCAGGGCGCCACGTAGTAGATGGCGAGCAGGACGGCCAGCAGCGTCCATTTCAGGCGGCGGAAGGTGCCGGTGACATGGCGCGGGTGGATCTTGACCCGCTTGGCATAGAGCTTGCGGTTCTCCGGCTTGTTGACCGGTGCGACGCGTTCTTCGGTTCCCCCCTCCTGCTCGCGGACGGCGATGTCTGTCATCGAAGCTCCGTTACTGGCCTCCGCCAAGGGAATGGACGTAGACGGCGAGCTGCTTGACCGTCGCGGCGTCGAGGCGGTCCTTCCACCCGGGCATCACGCCGCGGCGCGCATAGCGGATGGTGTTGACGATCGTGTCGCGGTCGCCGCCGTAGAGCCAGATGCCGTCGGTCAGGTTGGGCGCCCCGAGCTCGGGATTGCCCTTGCCCTCCTCGCCATGGCAGGCGGCGCACTGCTCGGCAAAGACGGCCTTGCCGCGGCCGGCCATCGCCGCATCGTGCTTCTGGCCGCCGAGCGAGAGCACGAACTCCGCCACGTCGCCCACCTGCGCGGCATTGAGGATACCATCGGTCAGGAAGGCCGGCATCTGGCTTTCGCGGGTCTCCGCGGCGGTCCAGCGGATGCCGTTCTGCAAGGTGGTGTGGATGTCGGCGAGCTTGCCGCCCCACAGCCAGTCGTCGTCGTTCAGGTTGGGATAGCCCTTGCTGCCGGCGGCGCCGGCGCCGTGGCAGGGCGCGCAGTTGATGCCGAAGGCCGAGCGGCCGCCGGCGAGCGCGAAGGCGAGCAGCTCCGGATCCTTCGGGATGTCGGCAAGCTCGGTCTTGTTGATGCGCTCGACCAGCGCGGCCTGCCGCGCCTTGGCGGCCGCGATATCCTCGAGCATCGCCCCGCGCGACGACCAGCCGAGGATGCCCGGCGTGTGGCGCGAGATCAGCGGCCAGGCCGGATAGATCAGCCAGTAGGCCACCGCCCAGGCGATGGTGGCGTAGAACACCCACAGCCACCAGCGCGGCAGCGGCGTGTTGAGCTCCTTGATCCCGTCCCACTCGTGGCCGGTGGTGTCCTGGCCGGAGAGCGTGTCCTTCTCGATCTTGGTCGGCACGGATCAGTCCTCCTTGAGCGGTATGCGGCCGGCAGCGTCGTAGCGTTTGCGCGAGCCGGGGCGGAAGGTCCAGATAAGGACGCCGAGGAAGAACAGGAAGAAGAAGGCGAGGCCGATCGAACCCGACAGCGCCTTCACGTCGTGGAATTCCATCGCCGCCTCCTAGCGCAGGTTGCCGGCCTCGTTGTAGGTCGCGAAATCGACCAGCGTCCCGAGCATCTGCAGATAGGCGATCAGCGCGTCCATCTCGGTGATCTGGACGGGATTGCCGTCGAAATTGCGCGCCTGCGCCTTGGGATAGCGCGCCTGCACGGCGCTCGGGTCGCCGGCAGGATCGGCCTGCGCCGCAAGGTCGGCCTTGGCATTGGCGATCATCTCGTCGCTGTAGGGCACGCCGACGGCGCGCAGCGTGCGCAGATGGTCGGCGATGTCGTCGTAATCGAGGATGGCGCGCGCCAGGAACCCGTAGGACGGCATCACCGATTCCGGCACCACCGCGCGGGGGTCGAGCAGGTGCGCGACGTGCCAGTCGTCGGAATAGCGCATGCCGACCCGGGCGAGGTCCGGCCCGGTGCGCTTCGAGCCCCACTGGAAGGGATGGTCGTACATGCTCTCGGCCGCCAGGCTGTAGTGGCCGTAGCGCTCGACCTCGTCGCGGAACGGCCGGATCATCTGGC
>CAYTWJ010000249.1:0-5214 GCA_964442055.1 uncultured Rhodospirillaceae bacterium
GAGCGCGTCGGCGCCCGCCGCTGGGCTGCGGTGATCGTCGGCTTCGCCGGCGTGCTCGTGATCGTCCGGCCCGGCTTCGCCGAGGGCAGCGCGCTGACCCTGATCCCCGTGCTCGGCGCGACCATGTGGGCGATCTACCAGCTGATGGTGCGCCGCCTCGCCGCCAGCGACAGCGCCGACACCACCGTGCTCTACACGGCGACGGTCGGGCTCGTCGTGCTTTCCTGCATCGGCCCCTTCTTCTGGCAGCCGCCGGACGCGCGCGGCTGGCTGCTGCTCGGCCTGGTCGCGGTGCTCGGCGCGACCGGCCACGGCCTGCTGATTCGCGCCCTGCAGGCGGCCGATGCCACGGTGCTGCAGCCGTTCGCCTACGCCCACCTGGTCGGCGCGACGCTGTTCGGCTTCGTCGTTTTCGGCGACGTGCCGGACCGCTGGACGGTGGCCGGCGCGCTGCTCGTCGTCGGCTGCGGCCTGTTCGTGGCCTATCGCGAGCGGGCGCTGCGCCGCGCCGCCGCGCCGCTTACGCCGCCTCGACCAGCCGGCCGTTGATGACGAGGCCGCCGTCGCCGGCGGAAATGCGCACCGTTTCGCCGTCGGCGATCGTGCCTTCGAGAATCAGGCTGGCGAGCGGGTTCTGCAGCGCGCGCTGGATCACCCGCTTCAGCGGCCGCGCCCCGTAGGCGGGATCGTAGCCGGCCTTGGCCAGCCAGGCCCGCGCCGATTCGTCAGGCTCGAGCGTGATCTTGCGGTCGGCGAGCAGCCGGCGCAGCCGGCCGAGCTGGATTTCGACGATGGCGTTCATCTGCGCCCGGGTCAGGCGGTGGAACAGGATGACCTCGTCAAGCCGGTTGAGGAACTCCGGCCGGAAGGCCCGCCGCACCGCCTCCATCACCGGCTCGCGCACCGCCGCCGAGTCCTGGCCTTCGGGCTGGCCGGCCAGGAACTCGCTGCCGAGGTTCGAGGTCAGGATCAGCAGGGTGTTGCGGAAATCCACCGTGCGGCCTTGCCCGTCGGTCAGGCGGCCGTCGTCGAGTACCTGCAGCAGCACATTGAAGACGTCGGGATGGGCCTTCTCCACCTCATCGAACAGCACCACCTGGTAGGGCCGACGGCGCACCGCCTCGGTCAGCGCACCGCCTTCCTCATAGCCGACATAGCCTGGCGGGGCGCCGATCAGGCGGCTGACGGTGTGCTTCTCCATGTACTCCGACATGTCGATGCGCACCATCGCCTGATCGTCGTCGAACAGGAACTCGGCGAGCGCCTTGGCGAGCTCGGTCTTGCCGACGCCGGTGGGCCCGAGGAACAGGAACGAGCCGATCGGCCGGTTCGGATCCTGCAGGCCGGCGCGGGCGCGCCGCACCGCGTTGGCGACGGCGGCCAGCGCCTCGTCCTGGCCGATGACGCGGCTGCGCAGCCGCTCCTCCATGCGGAGCAGCTTGTCGCGCTCGCCGGCCAGCATTTTCTCCACCGGGATGCCGGTCCAGCGCGAGACGACGTTGGCGATGTCCTGCTCGGTCACCGCCTCGCGCAGCAGGTGCTCGCCCGACTGCTGCTCGGCGGCAGCAAGCTCGCGCTCGAGCGCGGGGATGACGCCGTAGGAAAGCTCGCTCGCCCGCGTCCAGTCGCTCTGGCGCTGCGCCCGCTCGAGCTCGATCCGCGCCTGGTCGAGCCGCTCCTTGAGGTTGCGCGCCGAGCCGAGCTTCTCCTTCTCGCTCTGCCACTGCCCCGTCAGCTCGGCCGACCGCGCCTCGAGCCCGCCGAGCTCGGCCTCGAGCTTCTTCAGCCGCTCGCGCGAGGCGGCGTCGCTCTCGCGCCTCAGCGCTTCGCGCTCGATCTTGAGCTGGACGATGCGCCGGTCGATCTCGTCGACCTCCTCGGGCTTGCTGTCCACCTCCATGCGCAGGCGCGAGGCCGCCTCGTCGACGAGGTCGATGGCCTTGTCCGGCAGGAAACGGTCGGTGATGTAGCGGTTGGAGAGCGTGGCGGCGGCGACGATCGCGCTGTCGGTGATGCGCACGCCGTGATGCATCTCGTACTTTTCCTTGAGCCCGCGCAGGATCGAGATCGTGTCCTCGACCGTCGGCTCGCTGACGAACACCGGCTGGAAGCGGCGGGCGAGCGCCGCGTCCTTCTCGACGTGTTTCTTGTATTCGTCGAGCGTGGTCGCGCCGATGCAATGCACTTCGCCGCGCGCCAGCGCCGGCTTGAGCAGGTTCGAGGCGTCCATCGCCCCTTCGGCCTTGCCCGCGCCGACCAGCGTGTGCAGCTCGTCAATGAAGACGATGATCTCTCCCTCGGCCGCGGTGATCTCGGCGAGCACCGCCTTGAGCCGCTCTTCGAACTCGCCGCGGAACTTGGCGCCGGCGACCATCGCGCCGAGGTCGAGCGCCATCAGCTTCTTGTCGGCCAGCGATTCCGGCACGTCGCCCTTGGCGATGCGCAGCGCCAGCCCTTCGACGATGGCGGTCTTGCCGACGCCCGGCTCGCCGATCAGCACCGGGTTGTTCTTGGTCCGGCGCGACAGCACCTGGATGGTGCGGCGGATCTCCTCGTCGCGGCCGATCACCGGATCGAGCTTGCCCTCGCGCGCCGCCTGGGTCAGGTCGCGCGCGTATTTCTTGAGCGCCTCGTAGCTGTCCTCGGCGCTGGCGCTGTCGGCCTTGCGGCCCTTGCGCATGGCGGCGATCGCGGCATCGAGCGACTGCGGGCTGACGCCGGCCTGGGCGAGCGCCTCGTCGGCAGGGGTTCCCTTGGCCTGGGCGGCCGCCTGCAGCAGCCGCTCGGCGGTGACGAAGCTGTCGCCGGCCTTCTCGGCGAGCTGCTCGGCCGCCTCGAAGAGCCGCGCCGTCTCCGGCGCCATGTAGAGCTGGCCGGCGCCCGCCCCCTCGACCTTCGGCAGCTTGCCCAGCGCCAGCGCGACGGCGGTCTTGGCCTGCTCGGCCCGACCGCCGGCCGCGGCGATCAGCCGCGCCGCCAAGCCCTCGGGATCATCAAGCAGAACCTTGACGATGTGTTCCGGCGTGAAGCGCTGATGGCCCTCGCGCAACGCGAGCGATTGCGCGGCCTGCAGGAACCCGCGCGACCGTTCGCTGTACTTGTCCAGTTCCATGGATGGCGACCTCCGTTGCAGCGGCCCCCCGCCCGCCGGCGAAGGCGCCCCGGCTGCCATTACGGCCAGCCCGGGCCGGGCCCCGACAAGGCTCATATTGGGGCCGCCGAAAAGCCGCACAAGGGGCTGCGAGGCAGGCTTGCCGCCGGCGGCCGGCGGGGGCTAAGAGGTGGGGCATGGCCACCGTCAGCGCGCTGTACCGCTATCCGGTCAAGGGCCTGCGGGCCGAATCGCTGCCCCGCGCGGCTGTCGCGCCCGGCGGCGCCCTACCGCTCGACCGCCTGTTCGCGATCGCGCATGGCGACGCCCCGATCGATTGGTCGGCCCCGCAGCCGGTCGGCAAGCGCCACTTCCTGCAGCTCTTGCGCAACGAGGGATTGTGGGCGCTGAGCGCGCGCTACGACGAGGCCAAGGATCTGCTCGTCATCAGCCGCGACGGCAGCGAGGTGGCGCGCGGCCATCCGGGAACGGCCGCCGGCCGGGCGGCGATCGAGGGCTATTTCGCGGCGGCCTTCGCCGCCGAGCTGCGCGGCGCGCCCCGCCTGGTGCGGGCGTCCCAAGGCTGCTTCGCCGACCGGCAGGTGCCGCTCGTCTCGCTCATCGGCCTTGGCAGCGTGCGCGCCCTCGCCGCGGCCGTCGGCGCGCCGCTCGATCCGCTGCGCTTCCGGGCCAACGTCTATTTCGACGACGCCGAGCCGTGGGCCGAGCTCGGCTGGTCGGGGCGGCGCCTGCGGGTGGGCGAGGCGGTCGTCGAGATCATCGATACCATCGGCCGCTGCGCGGCCACCAACGTCAATCTCGACACCGGCCGGCGCGACCAGGACTTGCCGCAAGCGCTGGCGGCGCATTTCGGCCACAGCCGCATGGGCGCCTATGCCCGCGTGGTGGCGCCGGGCGCCATCGCGCCCGGCGACCCGATCACCCCGGCCTGAGCGCGGACCGCGCGGCCCGCGCGCCGGTCAGATCGCGGCTTCCTCGGCGTTGGGGTCGGCGTCGACTTCGCCGCCCTCGAACTCGGCCGGCGCCGGCTGCACCGGCTGCTGGCCGTTGCCGGGCTGGGCCTGCGGCTGCGGCTGGCCGTTATGGCGCGGCTGCAGCAGTCCATTCGCCAGCATGATGCGATAGTAGTGCTCGGCGTGCTGCAGATAGTTCTCCGCGCCGATGCGATCGCCCGAGGCGTTGGCATCGCGGGCCAGCTGGCAATAGCGATCGAAGATGTGGTTCGCGGTGCCGCGGATTTTGACGTCGGGGCCACTGCTGTCGTAGTTGCGGTGCATCCCCATCGCGTGCGGCCGTCGGCCGCCTGAGCGTCCGCCGCGCGCACGCTTCTGATTTACGGGTCTCATGCTCTTGTCGTTGTTGTTGCTGATGCGTCTCTATTTCGGTCTTGCACCTGCCGCGTCCGCCGAAGGCCGACGCCGCAGTTTCTCTCTCAAGTCCCGCTAGGTCGTGCCGCCTGCCGGCGGTTCACGTCTGCCATCCATTGATGGATCGGGATGTCGGTGGCTCGGTCGAACGTTCCCTGCCGCGGCCTTGGGCTTCCGGCGATCGTCCTGCGGGTCCCCCCGCCACCTCGTGCTCCCAAGCCAAAACGTAATGTGCCCGCCGCCCGATTCCAACTCTTTTTTTCGCCGCCGGCTCAGCCCCTTGCCGCCGCGCGGCCGAGAAGAAGCGCCCGTTCGCGCCCGGCCAGATCGCGGCGGCGGGCGTGGTCGGAAAGCCCGGCGGCGGCGAAGATCGCCGCCGCCGCGTCGCCCTCGCCGAGGCCGACCTCGACCAGCGCGATGCCGCCAACCGCCAGCAAGCGCGCGATGTCGGGCGCGAGGCGGCGATAGGCATCGAGGCCGTCGGCGCCGCCGTCGAGCGCGAGACGCGGCTCGTGGCGCGCCACTTCGGGCATCAACGCCCCGATCGCCGCGGTCGCGATATAGGGCGGGTTGCACACGATCAGGTCGAAAGCGCCGGAAAGCGCCGTCGCCCAGTCGCCCTGCACGAAGGCGGCGCGCGCCGCCAGGCCGAGCGCCGCCGCGTTGGCGCGCGCCACCGCCAGCGCCGCCGCGCCGCGGTCGACGCCGACGCCGCGCGCGTTCGGCAGCTCGCTC
>CAYTWJ010000250.1:0-5192 GCA_964442055.1 uncultured Rhodospirillaceae bacterium
CGCGCACGCAGTGCTCTACCGCTCGCTCGACGACCCCAACGCCAAGATCGTCGAGGTCCTGCTCGCCGCCTCGGCGCTGCGCGACCAGGGGGCGCGGCGGGTGACGCTGGTCGCGCCCTATCTCTGCTACATGCGCCAGGATCGCGCCTTCGCGCCCGGCCAGGCGGTGAGCCAGCGGGTCATCGGCCAGCTGCTGGCGCAGCATCTCGACGCGCTGGTCAGCGTCGCGCCCCACCTGCACCGCACCGCCAGCCTGGCCGAGGTCGCGCCGGGCATCGCCACCGCAGCCGTCGATCCGTCGCCGGCGCTGGCTGCGCTGGCCACGAGTGCCGCCGGCGACGCGCGCGGCGTGCTGATCGGGCCGGACGCCGAATCGGCGCCGCTGGTCGGCGCGGTGGCGGCCCGCTGCGGCTGGGAATTCGGCGTCGCCACGAAGGAGCGCGACGGCGACCGCTGCGTGCGCATGATGCTGCCGCCGCTGGCGATTGCCGGCCGCCTGGCCGTTCTGGTCGACGACATGATCTCGACCGGCGCGACGATGGCCGAGTGCGCGCGCCTCGTCCGTGCCGCCGGCGCGGTGCGCATCGAGGCACTGACTTGCCACGCACTGTTCGGCTCCGAGGCGGCGGCGGCGATGGCGGCGGCGGGCATCAGCCGGGTCGGCAGCTGCGACAGCGTGCCGCACGCCTCGAACGCCGCGCCGCTCGCCGAGGCGCTGGCCGAGGCCGTGCGCCGGGTCACGCCATGACCGTGGCGGCTATCGAGGGCCGGCCGCGCCTGCGGTTGCTGACGCTGCGCTTTGTGGACGCCGCTGTCGAAGGCCGTTTCCTGGCGGAGCGCCGCGCGCGCGACCTGCGCTACGTGCGCCTGGCGCTGGTTCTCGCCATCGTCCTCAATTCGAATTTCGCCCTGGTCGATTCGCTGTTGTTCAGCCGCAACCTCGATCTGATCCTGTGGCTCCGGCTGGCGTTGATGAATCTGTTCATGGCCGGCCTGCTCGCCCTCAGCTTCGCCCGTTACCTCCGCAGCCGGCACATGCTGCTGATGGCGACGCTGGGCCTCGCCTACACCGCGTTCTACGCCGCGGTCAACGCGCTGGGCGACGCGCCGGACATGTACGTCGCCGGCTATATGCTGATTGTCTTCGGCATCTATGTCATGTTCAGCTTCACCTTCGTGCTCGGCACGGTCGTCGGCTGGCTGTCGAGCGCGCTCTATGGCGCGGTCGCGGCCGTCACGCTCGACATGGCGGCGGTGCCTTTCGTCACCCTGGTGGCGCAGCTGGTCACCGGCAACATCGTCGGCATGTTCGCGCTCTACCAGACCGAGCGCTTCCGCCGGCTCGATTTCGCCAATCTGGAGACCATCACCGCCGAGCGGGGCCGCTTCCGCCAGCTGCTCACCAGCATCCTCCCCGAGGCGATCGCCGACCGCCTACAGCGGGGCGAGCGCATCGCCGACCTCTACGAGGATTCGACGGTGCTGTTCGCCGATCTGGTCGGCTTCACCGAGGCGGTCGCGGCGCGGCCGCCGCACGAGGTCCTGACGCTGCTCAACAGCGTCTTCACCATGATGGATTCGCTGGTCGCGCGGCACGGGCTGGAGAAGATCAAGACCATCGGCGACGCCTACATGGTCGCCGGTGGCCTGCCGCAGCGGCGGCCGGGCCATACCGAGGCCATCGCCGAGCTGGCGCTCGACATGGTCGCCGCGGTCGGTGAGGCGCGCTGGCCGGACGGCCGGCCGCTCGAGCTGCGCGTCGGCATCCATTGCGGGCCGCTGGTCGCCGGTGTGATCGGCGAGCGACGCTTCCTCTACGATCTGTGGGGCGACACGGTGAACACCGCGAGCCGCATGGAGGCGGCGAGCGAGGCGGGCCGGATCCAGGTGACCGACTCGGTCTACGAGCGGCTCAAGGACGGCTACGAGTTCGCGCCGCGCGGCACCATCGAGGTGCGCGGCAAGGGCCCGATGCGGACCTGGTACCTGCTCGGACGCAAGGGCGCGAGGACCTCGGGGCACGCCGCGTCGGGCTGAGCACGCCGCTGCCGGTTGCGATTCCTTGCTCCACGCTAATCCGGCCGACGGCCCGCGGCGGTAGCGTCCCGATATGACGATTTGTCATATGCGCTCGGCCCGTCCGGCGAGGCGCCGGCCGTGGTGTCTGGCGCTCGCACTATGCTGTGCGCTTGCCCTGCTTGCCGCCAGCTCCGACGGCGGCGCGCAGCAGCCTTCGCCGCCGCCAGCAACCGAAGTTCCGGGCATGACGGGTACCCGCGGCGCCGCGGCGCTGAGCGAGGTGTGGCGCGACGTTCGCCGCGGCCTCGCCGGCACGGTGACCATTCCCGATCGCGAGGCCGGCGTGCTGATCCAGTCCGAGGGCGAGGCCTGGCGCAACCTGCGCCATGGCCCGCTGCAGACCTGGGGCGCCCGCCTGCTGCTCGGCGTCGTCGCCGCGGCGGCGCTCTATTTCGCCCTGCGCGGACGGATTCGCATCCGCGGCGGTCGCAGCGGCCGGAAGCTCGAGCGCTTCGCGCTTGGCCAGCGCATCGTCCATTGGTTCGCTGCGGCGCTGTTCCTGGTCCTCGGCACGACTGGCCTTTTGCTCTCCTTCGGCCGCTACCTCCTGCCGCCGCTGATCGGCAAGCCCGCTTACGCAGCGGTGGCAAGCGCCGCGATGCAGGCCCACAACCTGTTCGGGCCGCTCTTTGTGCCGACGGTGGCAGCGCTGTGCATCGCCTTCCTGCGCGGCAACGGCTTCCGGCGCCACGACGCGGCTTGGCTGCTGCGCGGCGGCGGCTTCTTCGGCGGACATCCGAGCTCGGGCCGCTACAATTTCGGCGAGAAGGCCTGGTTCTGGTGCGCCGTGCTGCTCGGCGCGGTGCTCGCGCTGACCGGCGTCGTGCTCGATTTTCCTTGGGCGGCGCCGCACCGGCAGGCGCTGCAAGCGGCGAACCTGCTGCACACGACCGCGGCGTTCCTGTTCATCGCCTTCGGCGTCGGCCACGCCTACCTCGGCACGGTGGGCATCGAAGGCGCGCTCGAGGCGATGACCGAGGGCCGCGTCGATCTCAATTGGGCGCGCCAGCATCACGACCTGTGGGCGGCGGAGGCCGCGCCTCCGTGCGGCACCGCCACGGCGGGCGAGGGGACATCGTGACCTTCGCGCAGCTCGTCGAGGGCCCGCTCTGGCTTATCGCGGCCGCGGTGTTCGTCGTCGTCGGCGGGTGGCGGATCGTCGGCATCCTACGGCTGGGCGGCGAGCGCGACATCAGCGTGCCGCGCGGCTCCGCCGTGCTCGGCGCGCTCAGGGGCAACCTGCTGCATTTCGTGCCGCACGGCGGTTTCTTCCGCCGCGCCTGGTACCACTTCGCGGCCGGCTACCTGTTCCATCTCGGGCTGTTCGCGCTGCTGCTCTTCGCCGCGCCGCACGTCGCCTTCATCGAGAAACGGCTCCTCGGCGTTGCCTGGGCGCCGATGCCCGACTGGGCCTTCGTGGTCGCCGCCGAGGCGGCGTTCGCCGGCCTGATCCTGCTCTACGTGCGCCGCATCAGCGACCCGGTGATGCGGCAAATCTCGGATGCCGACGACCATGTCGGTTCGTGGCTCGTCTTCCTCGCCATGCTGACCGGCTGCCTGGCGCTCGAGGCCGGGCACGAATCCTTGCGCCTGCTGCACATGCTCGCGGTCGAGGGGCTGCTGGTCTATGTCCCGTTCAGCCGCCTTATGCACGCGGTCACCTTCGTGCTCAGCCGCGGCTATACCGGCGCGGCCTACGGCCGCCGCGGGGTGACGCCGTGAACGCGCCGGCCGGAGCCGAGGCCGCGGTCGGCCGCTTCGTGGCAGACATCGGCGCGCGCGCCGCGGCTTATCTCGAGGCCTGCGTGCATTGCGGCCAATGCGCCGAAGCCTGCCACTTCCACGAGGCGACCGGCGATGCCCGCTACACGCCGGCCTACAAGCTGAAGCCGCTTTCAAAGGCCTATCGGCGGCACAAGGCGCCGTTCGCCGGGCTCAGGCGCGCGCTCGGCCTGGCGCCGGCCGAGGTGACGACGCAAGAGCTGGCCGAATGGCAGGAGCTGCTCTACGACAGCTGCACGCTCTGCGGCCGCTGCACCGTGGTGTGCCCGATGGGCATCGACATCGCCTCGCTCGTGGCGCTGGCGCGCCGCGGCATGGTCGCGGCGGGGCTAGGGCCGGCGGACCTGCTTGCGGCCGCCGAGCGGTCGAAGGCGGAAGGCAGTCCGCTCGGGCTGACGCCGGCCAAGCTCGCCGACCGGCTCGCCTGGATCGCCGACGAATACGAGGTCGAGATTCCGCTCGACCGCGAGCGGGCCGAGCTTTTGCTCACCATCTCGTCGATCGAGACCATGAAGTATCCGGGCTCGGTCGCGGCGATGGCCAAGATACTGAACCACGCCGGCGAGAGCTGGACGCTGTCGTCGAAAGGCTACGAGGCGACCAATTTCGGCGTCCTGTCGGGGCGCGGCGACGTGGCCCGCGCCATGGCCGAGCGCGTCGCCGCCGCGGCCGAGGCCGTCGGCGCCCGGCGCGTCATCGTGCCGGAATGCGGCCATGCCTACGGGGCGCTGCGCTGGGCCGGCGCCAACCTGATCGGCCGGCCGCTGCCGTTCGCGGTTCTGCACATCACCGAGTATCTCGCCGCCCTCGTGCGCGAGGGGCGCCTCAGGCTCAAGCCGCTGGCCAGGCCGCTGACTTACCACGACCCCTGCCAGGTGTCGCGGCGCGGCGGCGCGACCGGCGCGGCGCGCGAGGTGCTTGCCGCCTTCGCCGCCGACTTCCGCGAGATGCGGCCGACCGGCAACGCCAACTGGTGCTGCGGCGGGGGCGGCGGCGTCGCCGCCATCGCGGCCGCCGCCGGGCTGCGCCGCCGGGTCTTCGGCATCAAGGTGCGGCAGGTCGAGGCGACGGGGGCGGGGACGGTGGTGTCGTCGTGCTCGAACTGCCGCCTCACCCTCGACGAGGGCAAGGCGGCGGCGGGCTGGGATCGCGAGATCGGCAGCCTGGTCGAGCTGGTTGCCGAGCAGCTCGCGGCGTGAGCCGGGGCAGCGTCGCCGACGCGAGGACTTAAGCGCTCACCATCCCTTTGCTCATCCCAGGGAAGAGGCACGCCGAGGGGTCACTGCGTCGCCGAACGGAGATGATCCCGGCCGGCGGCGTCCCGCGCTAGA
>CAYTWJ010000251.1:0-5187 GCA_964442055.1 uncultured Rhodospirillaceae bacterium
ACGGCGCCGAGACCGATCTCGACCTCGGCCATTACGAGCGCTTCACCGGCGTGCCCTCGCGACAGTCCGACAACGTCACCACCGGCCGCATCTACCAGAACGTCATCGCCCGCGAGCGGCGCGGCGACTATCTCGGCGCCACGGTGCAGGTGATCCCGCACATCACCGACGCCATCAAGGAGTTCATCCTCAACGAGACCGAGGGGCAGGATTTCGTTCTCGTCGAGGTCGGCGGCACGGTCGGCGACATCGAGGGCCTGCCGTTCTTCGAGGCGATCCGCCAGCTCGGCATCGAGCTGGGCCGCGAGCGGGCGATCTTCATCCACCTGACGCTGGTGCCCTTCATCGCCGCCGCCGCCGAGCTGAAGACCAAGCCGACGCAGCATTCGGTCAAGGAGCTGCGCTCGATCGGCATCCAGCCCGACATCGTGCTCTGCCGCTCGGAGCGCGAGATCCCGCTCTCCGACCGGCGCAAGATCGCGCTCTTCTGCAACGTTCGCGAGGAGGCGGTGATCCAGGCGCTCGACGTGCCGACGATCTACCAGGTGCCGCTCGCCTACCACGAGCAGGGGCTCGACGCCCAGGTGCTGCGCGCCTTCGGCATCGCCGGCGCGCCCGAGCCGAACCTGGGCAAATGGCGCGACATCGTGCAGCGCGTGACCGTGCCGGAAGGCGAGGTGACGATCGCCGTGGTCGGCAAGTACACCGGCCTCAAGGACGCCTACAAGTCGCTGGCCGAGGCGCTCGCCCACGGCGGCATCGCCAACAATGTCCGCGTCAACCTGGAATGGCTGGAGAGCGAGATCTTCGAGCGCGAGGAGGAGGCGATCCACCATCTCGAGGACAAGCACGCCATTCTCGTGCCGGGCGGCTTCGGCGGGCGCGGCGTCGAGGGCAAGATCAAGGCGGTGACCTTCGCGCGCGAGCGCAAGGTGCCCTATTTCGGCATCTGCCTCGGCATGCAGGTGGCGGTGATCGAGGCGGCGCGCAGCCTCGCCCACATCAACGATGCCAACTCGACCGAGTTCGGCCCCTGCGGCAACCCGGTGGTCGGGCTGATGACCGAATGGATGCGCGGCAACCAGCTCGAGCAGCGCCGCGCCAACGGCGAGCTCGGCGGCACCATGCGGCTGGGCGCCTACAAGGCGCAGCTCAGGCCGGGCAGCCACGTCGCCGAAATCTACGGCGCGACCGAGATCTCCGAGCGCCACCGCCACCGCTACGAGGTCAACACCCGCTATCGCGAGCAGCTCGAGGCGGCCGGCCTCGTCTTCTCCGGCATCTCGCCCGACGGGCTCTTGCCGGAGATCATCGAATTCGCCGACCATCCCTGGTTCATCGGCGTGCAGTTCCACCCCGAGCTGAAATCCCGCCCCTTCGAGCCGCACCCGCTCTTCGCCTCGTTCGTCAAGGCGGCGGTGGCGCAGAGCCGGCTGGTCTAGGGGGCCGGGAAATGGCCGATCGCATCTTCGACCTCACCCTTCGACGGGCTCAGCATGAGGTCGGACTTTTGATCATGCTCGCCCTCTCACTGTCGAGCCGGCAGAGCCGGCGAGGGTCGAAGTGCGAGGGCGAGCAAGCGGCTTCTTCGGCGAGCGGCTAGGGGGCGGAGGGTGAACGGGACCGCTTCTCCGCCACGCCATGTCCGCGTCGGCGGCTTCGAGATCGGCAACGACCGGCCGCTGGCGCTGATCGCCGGGCCGTGCGCGCTGGAAAGCCGCGCCCACGCGCTCGACATGGCGGGAAGCCTGAAGGACATCACCGCCCGGCTCGGCATCAACCTCGTCTTCAAGACCTCGTTCGACAAGGCCAACCGCACCTCGATCGGCGCCAACCGCGGCATCGGGATCGAGCAGGCGCTGCCGATCTTCCGCGAAATCCGCGAGCGCGTCGGCGTGCCGGTTATCACCGACGTGCACCTGCCCGAGCAGTGCGCCCCGGTGGCCGAGGCGGTCGACGTGCTGCAGATCCCGGCGTTCCTCTGCCGCCAGACCGACTTGCTGCTGGCCGCCGCCGCGACGGGCAAGCCGGTCAACGTCAAGAAGGGCCAGTTCCTCGCGCCCTGGGACATGAAGAACGTGGTCGCCAAGCTCGACCATGCCGGCAACCGCAGCGTGCTGGTCACCGAGCGCGGCGTGTCGTTCGGCTACAACACGCTGGTCAGCGACATGCGCGCGCTGCCGATCCTGGCCGAGACCGGCTGCCCGGTGGTGTTCGACGCCACCCATTCGGTGCAGCAGCCGGGCGGGCAGGGCACGGCTTCGGGCGGCGAGCGCCGCTTCGTGCCGGTGCTGGCGCGCGCGGCGGTGGCGGTGGGCGTCGCGGCGGTGTTCCTCGAGACGCACCAGGACCCCGACAGCGCGCCCTCCGACGGCCCCAACATGGTGCCGCTCGACCAGATGGAAGGATTGCTGGGGAGGTTGATCGAGCTCGACAAGTTGACCAAGGGTCTTTGATCGGGCCGCTCAGCTCTGCAGGCCGGCGACCGCCGGGGTCACCTCGCTCCAGCCCTCGCCGATTCCGAGCACGCAGCTCGTTCCGGTGGGCAGCGTCACCACCAGCGTCCAGGTGCCGCCGTCCCGGCCCGCGAGCACCTGGATCAGGTTGCCGTCGGCGCCGACGCCCTGGGCGACCGGCACCTCGCCGAAGCCGCGCTCGAGGCGCAGCATCAGGTCGGCGGTCGGCAGGCAGGCGGTCTGGGCCGTCGCCGTCGCGCCCGGCGCCAGCACGGCGCCGGCGGCGACGAGCGCCCCTGCGAGGCGGGAGACGAGCGGCAGCGTTGCGGTCATGGCGACCTCCTCGGGCCGGCGGGCCCCGGTGACGAGGCCCTGCGTGCGGGCCCTCTGATAACCATCTAGGTCGCCGCCCGCCCCGATCCGAGTGACGGCGGTCACGGATGCGTCCGGCCGCGCCCGCGCTTGCCTCGGCGGCGGCGGGCCAGTATCACTGGCGCGCCTTCCTTGCTGACCGGAGCCCAGCCGACATGTCCGCCATCGTCGATATCAAGGCGCGCGAGATTCTCGACAGCCGCGGCAACCCCACCGTCGAAGTCGACGTGGCGCTGGAGAGCGGCGCCACCGGGCGCGCCGCCGTTCCCTCGGGCGCCTCGACCGGCGCGCACGAGGCCCTCGAGTTGCGCGACGGCGACAAGTCGCGCTTCGGCGGCAAGGGCGTGCGCAAGGCGGTCGCCGCGGTCAACGGCGAGATCTTCGACGCGCTTTCGGGGATGGATGGGCGCGACCAGCTCCGTCTCGACCAGGTGATGATCGACCTCGACGGCACGTCCAACAAGGGCCGGCTCGGCGCCAACGCGATCCTCGGCGTCAGCCTGGCCGCGGCCAAGGCGGCGGCGGCCGACGTGGGGCTGCCGCTCTACCGCTATGTCGGCGGGGCGGCGGCGCATCTCCTGCCGGTGCCGATGATGAACATCGTCAACGGCGGCGCGCATGCCGACAATCCGATCGACATCCAGGAATTCATGATCGTGCCGGCGGCGGCGCCGACCATGGCCGACGCGATCCGCGCCGGCGCCGAGATCTTCCAGGTGCTCAAGAAGCAGCTCAAGGATGCCGGCCACTCGACCAATGTCGGCGACGAGGGCGGCTTCGCGCCGAACCTGGCCGGCACCACCGCCGCGCTCGACTTCATCATGCGCGCCATCGAGGCCGCGGGCTACCGGCCGGGCGAGGAGGTCTTGCTGGCGCTCGACGCCGCCTCGACGGAGTTCTACCGCGCCGGCAAATACGAGCTCGCCGGCGAGGGCAAGAGCCTCGATCCCGGCCAGATGGTGCGCTACTACGCCGACCTGGTGGCGCGCTATCCGATCGTCTCGATCGAGGACGGCATGGCCGAGGACGACTGGCAGGGCTGGCGCGCGCTCACCGAGGAGCTCGGCGGCAAGGTCCAGCTCGTCGGCGACGACCTGTTCGTCACCAACCCGAAGCGGCTGGCCGAGGGCATCGCGCGCGGCGTCGCCAACGCCATCCTGGTCAAGGTCAACCAGATCGGCACGCTGAGCGAGACGCTCGAGGCGGTCGAGATGGCGCACAAGGCCGGCTACCGGGCGGTGATGTCGCACCGTTCGGGCGAAACCGAGGACGCGACCATCGCCGACCTGGCGGTGGCGGTGAATTGCGGCCAGATCAAGACCGGCTCGCTCGCCCGCTCGGACCGCCTCGCCAAGTACAACCAGCTCATCCGCATCGAGGAGGAGCTCGGGGCCTCGGCGCGCTACGGCGGTCGCGCGGCGCTCGCCCGTTAGCCGGGATGTTCGCTACTGCCCTGATTCCAAACCGCGAATCGACGATTTGGGTTGACCGCGCGACTCGGGCGTGATTCGATTCGTTTATGGGAGTCCTGTTCGAGGTCCGACGTCGCGCCCGGGCGGCGATCACGCCGGTGATCTGTGCCGGAGTGATCGGCTATTTCGGCTATTACGCGATCGAGGGCGAGCGCGGCGTGCACGCCTATTCGCGCCTGCTGGCCGAGATCTCGGAGACGCGCGCCGTCTTGGCCGAGGTCACCGCGGAGCGCCAGCGGCTCGAGCGCCGGGCCCAGCTCCTGCGCGCCGACGGGCTCGATCTCGACATGCTGGCCGAGCAGGCCCGGGCGGTGCTTGGCCTGGTCCGGCCGGACGAGCTGGTGATCTTGTTGCCGCCCGAAAATGCCGCCCGCGCAGGCGATTAACTGAAATCGCGTTAATCACCCCAAAACCATTGTTGGCGCTATAGTTTTACGCCATGGTGAGGCGCCGCCGCGGGCAGCGGCGTGCGCACGCAGAGTATTGTGGGAGGAGGCCGATGGCGAAGAAACCGGCCAGCAAGGCCGACGGCGAGGTGTCGCCGGCGGCGGAAGACCTGCTCAAATACTACCGCGAGATGCTGCTGATCCGCCGCTTCGAGGAAAAGGCGGGACAGCTCTACGGCATGGGCCTGATCGGCGGCTTCTGCCACCTCTATATCGGGCAGGAGGCGGTGGTCGTCGGCATGCAGGCGGCGATCGCGCCCGACGACGCCGTGATCACCTCGTATCGCGATCACGGTCACATGCTGGCCAGCGGCATGGATGCGCGCGGCGTGATGGCCGAGCTGACCGGACGCCGCGGCGGCTATTCCAAGGGCAAGGGCGGCTCGATGCACATGTTCAGCCGCGAGAAGAACTTCTATGGCGGTCACGGCATCGTCGGCG
>CAYTWJ010000252.1:0-5159 GCA_964442055.1 uncultured Rhodospirillaceae bacterium
GCGCCTTCACCGCGCCGGAGGTGATGTTGACGATGCGGCCCCAGCGGCGCGCGATCATCGGGTCGACGGTCGCCTTGATCAGCTCGATCGGCGTCAGCATGTTGGCGTCGAGCGCCCTGATCCAGTCGTCGCGGGTCCAGTCGCGGAAATCGCCGGGTGGCGGCCCGCCGGCATTGTTCACCAGGATGTCCGGCGAGGGACAGGCGGCCAACGCCTCGGCGCGCCCCTCGGGCGTGGTGATGTCGCCGGCGACCGCCGTCACCCGCACGCCGGGTGCGGCAAGGCGGATCTCCTGCGCCGCCGCCTCGAGCGCCTCGCGGCCGCGGGCGGTGATCGTCACGTCGGCGCCCTCGCGGGCCAGCGCCAGCGCGCAGGCCTTGCCCAGGCCCTTGCTTGCGGCGCAGACCAGCGCGCTCCTGCCCCTGATGCCTAGGTCCACGGCAATTCCTCCTGCTTGCGATCTTCCATCCGTTGCAGCACCTCGCGCGCCAAGGCGACGGTCAGGTTGCGCCGATCGGCGAGCGCGGCAGCATCCAGCGCCGCGACCACGGCGCGCGCCGCGGCGAATGAACGCTCGATGCGGGCCAGCAGATAGCCGACAACGTCCTCGTTCACCCGCAGCTGGCGGTCGGCGAAGAGCTTGACCAGCACGGCGCCGATCAGCGCGTCGTCCGGCGCCGCCACCGCCACCGCCGGCATCGCCGCCAGGCGCGAGCGCAGGTCGGGCAGGGCGAGCGCCCAGCGCGCCGGCGCCGCGCGCGCCGTCAGCAACAGGCGATGGCCGCCTTCGGCCAGCAGGTTGAAGAGATGGAGCAATGCCGCCTCGTCAACGCCGCGGTCGGCATCCTCGACCGCCAGCGGCGCCGTCGCCAGGGCCGGCACCGCTGCCGGCACGACCTCGCCGGCGGCGATCAGCCGCGCCCCCGCGGCGCGCTGCCAAACCCTCGCCAGGTGGCTCTTGCCGCAGCCCTCGGGACCCCAGATGGCGAGCCCGGGTGCCGGCCAGTCCGGCCAGCGGTCGATCCACGCCACCGCTTCGCGGTTGCTCGGCGCCACCAGGAAGTCCTCGCGGCCCTGCGCCGGCCGGTGGCCGAGCGACAGCGGCAACTGGCGGGCGGCGGTCATGGCGTCGGCCCCGGCGGCTCGTCCGGGGCTCCGCGCGGCGGCGCGCCGGAATAGAGCCCGCTCGCCAGATACTGGCGCAAGGCGAAGCGGGCCATCACGCCGATCACGGCGAAGGCCGGCACCGCCAGCAGCACGCCGACGAAACCGAACAGCGAGCCACCGGCGAGCAGCCCGAAGATGACCCAGACCGGATGCAGGCCGACCCGGCCGCCGACCAGGCGCGGCTGCAAGAGGTTGCCCTCGAGGAACTGGCCGGCGGCGAAGATGGCCAGCACGGCGCCGACCATCGGGTAATCGGGCCAGAACTGGATCAGCGCGACGCTCGTCGAGGCGACCAGGCCGAAGCCCGCGCCGACGAACGGAATGAAGGCGAGCAGGCCCGTGACGAGCCCGATCACCAGCCCGTAATCGAGGCCGACGAGAGTCAGGCCGGCGGCGTAGAACACGGCGAGCGAGAGACAAACGACGGCTTGGCCGCGGACGAAGCCGGCGAGGACGCGGTCGACCTCGCGCACCTGGGCGCGGATGGTGTCGGCGTGCTGGCGCGGTAGCCATTCGTCGACGCGGGCGACGATGCGGTCCCAGTCGATCAGCAGGTAGAAGGCGACGACCGGCGTGATCAGCACGAGGGCGAGCAGGTTGAACAGGGCCAGCCCGCCGCCGAGCAGGCCGCCGACGACGCGCCCGGCCAGATTCAGCGCCCGCTCGCCGTAGCCCTGCAGCGCCGTCCGCGCATCGAGCTGGCCATCGAGCGGCAGGCGGCTGAGCAGCTTCTGGACCAGCGGCAGCAGGGCATCGCGCAGGCTGGCGACATAGCCGGGAACCTGCTCGAGGAAGCCGAGCAGCTGGTGGTAGATGACCGGCGCCAGCAGCACCGCCGCCAGCGCGACGACGAGGAAGAAGAGCACGGTGATGACGCTGGTCGCCGCGGCGCGCGACAGGCCGAGGCGCTGCAGCCGGTCCGCCGCCGGATCGAGGAAGTAGGCCACCGCCATGCCGGCGACGAAGGGCAGCAGCACGTCGCTCAGCAGCCAAAGCAGCAGGAAGGCGACGGCGAGCGCCGCCAGCCACCACAAGGTCTGCCGCGCGACACTCATCGGCCGTCGCCGTCATCCGACTGGCCGCGCGCCCAGTTCACCAGATAGCCGGCTCCCGACAGCACCGTGGTCAGCCCGACGGCATAGACCAGCCCCTGCACCAGGGCCGGCGCCGCGATCAGCCCGCCGAGGCTGGCCAGCACGCAGGCGGCGAGCGCGATCTGGGCCACCGTGTTGGCCTTGCTGACGTAAAGCGGCTGGATGGTCAGCTCCAGCGCCATGGCGAAGGAAAGCAGGACGCCGCCGACGATCAGCACGTCGCGCGACACCACCAGGATCACCAGCCAGCTCGGGATGTGTCCGTGGGCGCCGAGCGCGACATAGATGCTGACCAGCAGGGCCTTGTCGGCGAGCGGATCGAGGAAGCCGCCGAGCTCGCTCTGCATGCCGAAGCGCTTGGCGAGCAGGCCGTCCACCGCGTCCGAGATGCCGGCGGCGACGAAGAGCACGAAGGCCGCCAGCCAGGCGTCGCTGACGATCAGCCAGATCGTCACCGGCACCGACAAGAGCCGCGCCAGCGAGATGATGTTGGCCGCGTTCACTGAGTGCTGCCGCTTCTTGCCTCGCTCTCGGCGGGCGCCTGGGCACCGCGAGGCTCGGCCGTGGTATCGGCCTCCGCCGCCGGCGCCGCGGGTACCGGCCGGACCGCCGCCGCCGCGGCTCCCGTCAGCTCGAGCAGCCAGCCGCCCGCTTCCTCGCGCAGCGTCAGGTCGCGTTGCGCCAGGGCCAGTGCGAGCTGCGCCGGCTCGCCGTAATAGCGCACCACCACCTGCGCGTCGTGGCGGCTGAGGGCGGCGATCTCGATATCGCGTACCTCGGCGGTGCGGCCGAGCCGCTCGCGCACCGCGATCCACTCCTGGAGACCGCTCAGGGGCACGCGGGCGCTGAGCTGGCTTTCGCGGTCGAAACGGAGCGCCGTCTCGCGCTTCCAGCTCTCCTGCAGGCCGGCGACGATCTGGCTCACCGCCTCCTGCAGCAACTGCCCGGGATCGTCGCCCTGCCCGGTAAAGCTTTCGACCACCGCCTGCGCGCCGCCGCTGCCGAAGCGCGACATCTGCACGTCGAGTCGCGGCGGCGGGCTGGCGCGCAAGACAGCGTGGACGACCAGCACGTCTCCGGCGCCATAGCGCTGGGCCAGCAGGCGCAGCGCCGGCTCGTCGCCGCCGGCGGCGCGCTCGGCATCGACCGCCGCATAATCCGCAAGGTCGCCGAGCGGCAGCACGATCGGCACCAGGCCGCCACTGTCGGAGCGCCGGCCCCAGGCCTCGCGCCACGGATTGGGATCGTCCCAGAGCACGCGGCCGGCCCCGGTGTCGTAGACGGGGACAACGAGCAAAGGCTTGCTGCGGGTCTCGGTGTAGGGAATGCCCGCCTCGCGCAGCAGCCGGCGCACGCCGTCGGAACGGAACCGCACGGTCAGCTTGGCGACGTAGCGGGTGGCCGATGTCTTCTCGTCGGCGATCTCGATCCCCTGCACCAGTTCCTCGAGCGCGGCCGAATCGGGGCGCGGCAGGCGCTGGTGCTGGTCGCGTGGGGTGAGCCGGCGCAAGAGGTCGCCGATGGCGCGGCGCTCGCCCTCGGCGAGCGCCTGGCGGCGCGCCGCGGCGGCGCTCTCGGCGCTGGCATCGACCGGCAGGCCGGAGACGGCGAAAAGGTCGCTTGACCCTGCCGGCGTGCCGGCTTGGCCGTGGCCCGCGCGCGGCGCCGCGGCCAGCATCAGAACGACGCCGATGGCAAGCGCCGGCAGCCAATGCCGGAGCGGGGTCGCGACCATTGCAAACCTTACCGGATAAAGTATGTTCACCGCGTCGCGCGGCAGCTTATCGTATCGGCGAGGACGCCATCAACAACGCCCAAACCTACAAGGAAGCCGGCGTCGACATCGATGCCGGCGAGGCTCTGGTCGAGGCGATCAAGCCGCTGGCGCGCGCAACCCGGCGGCCGGGCGCTGACGCCGCTTTGGGCGGCTTCGGGGCGCTCTTCGATCTCAGGGCCGCCGGCTTCGCCGATCCGGTGCTGGTCGCCTCGACCGACGGCGTCGGCACCAAGCTCAAGATCGCCATCGAATCCGGCCGCCACGAGACCGTCGGCATCGACCTGGTCGCGATGTGCGTCAACGATGTCGTGGTCCAGGGCGCCGAACCGCTGTTCTTCCTCGACTATTTCGCCACCGGCAAGCTCGATGTCGCGGCGGCGCGCGCGGTCATCGCCGGCATCGCCGAGGGCTGCCGGCTCGCCGGCTGCGCGCTGATCGGCGGCGAGACGGCGGAAATGCCCGGCATGTACGCCGGTGGCGACTACGACCTCGCCGGCTTCGCCGTCGGCGCCGCCGAGCGTGGCCGGCTGGTCACCGGCGAGACGGTGCAGGCGGGAGACATCGTGCTCGGCCTCGCCTCGAGCGGCGTCCATTCCAACGGCTTTTCGCTGGTGCGCCGCATCGTCGCCGACGGCGGCCACGACTACCGCAAGCCGGCGCCCTTCGCGCCCGAGGCGACGCTGGCCGAGGCGCTGCTCCGGCCGACGCGCATCTACGTCGCTTCCTGCCTCGCCCTGATCCGCGCCGGCGGCGCCAAGGCGCTCGCCCACATCACCGGCGGCGGCCTGGTCGAGAACATTCCGCGGGTGCTGCCGGCGGGCACGGTCTGCGCGCTCGACGCCCGCGCCTGGCCGCTGCCGGCGGTCTTCGCCTGGCTGATGCGCGAAGGCCGGATCGCACCGGCCGAGATGGCGCGCACCTTCAACTGCGGCATCGGCATGGTCGTCGTCGTCGCCGCCGATCACGCCGAGCCCGCGACGCGGCTCTTGCGCGACGCCGGCGAGACGGTCTTCGCCGTCGGCCGCATCGAGGCGGCGGCGCCGGAGGCCGAGCCCGCCGTACGGCTCGACCATCTGGAGGCGGCATGGCACGCGTGAAGATCGGCGTGCTGATCTCGGGCC
>CAYTWJ010000253.1:0-5084 GCA_964442055.1 uncultured Rhodospirillaceae bacterium
GCGACGTCGAGCTGCGCCGCATGCATTCGCACCTCAAGCGGCTCGCCCGCACCGACGAGCTGACCGGCCTCTGCAACCGTCGCACCCTGCTCGAGGAGCTCGACTGGCGGCTGGCGCACCAGCGCCGCCACCGGCGCTGCGGCGCGCTGCTCTACGTCGACCTCGACAATTTCAAGGCGGTCAACGATTGCTTCGGCCACGGCCGCGGCGACGCCCTGCTGCGCGCCTTCGCCGACCGTCTCGGCGGCGCGGTGCGCCTGGGCGACCTCGCCGCGCGCATCGGCGGCGACGAGTTCGCGGTCTGGCTCGAGGAGATCGATGCCGCCGGCGCCGCGCGCGTCGCCGAGCGCATCGCCGCCTTCGCTCCCGAGCTCGACCGCGAGCACGGCGCCCCTGATCGGAGCTTCGGCGTTTCGGTCGGCGTCGCGATCAGCGACCCAGAAGCGGACGAGACGCCGACGGCGCTGCTTGCCCGCGCCGACCGGGCGATGTACGCGGCCAAGGCCAGAGGCAAGGCGGTCGCGACGGCCGGTTCGCCGCAGGACGGGGGGTAGGGCGATGCTGACGCGACTGTTCCGGCGCCTGGGGGAGGAGCCGCTCTCCTACGACCGCTCCAAGGAGCTGGCGCGCGACCGCGATCCCGAGGTCCGCCGCCGGCTGGCCAGCCGCACTGACCTGCGGCCCGAAATCCTCTACTACCTCGCCGAGGACGAGGCGGCTGCGGTGCGCCGCGAGATCGCCGCCAACGCGGCGACCCCCGGCCAGGCCAACCTGCTGCTCGCCGGCGACGCCGACGACGAGGTGCGCTGCGAGCTGGCGCGCAAGATCGGCCGCCTGCTGCCCGACCTGCCCGACGACGCGGCGACCAAGGTGCGCGACCTCGCCATCAAGACCATCGAGGTGCTGGCGCGCGACCAGCTGCCGCGCGTGCGCGCCATCCTGGCCGAGGAGATCAAGCATTCCGACCTGGTGCCGCACGCGGTGGTCGTGCGGCTGGCGCGCGACGTCGAGACCATCGTCGCCGCGCCGATCCTCGAATATTCGCCGCTGCTCTCCGACAACGATTTGCTCGAGATCATCGCCGCCGGCGCCGGCGAGGGCCGGCTGCCGGCGATCGCGCGCCGCCGCGGCGTCAGCAGCCCGGTCGCCGACGCCGTCGCCGGCACGCTCGACATCCCGGCGGTGGCCGCGCTCCTCGCCAACCCCTCGGCGCAGATCCGCGAGGAGACGCTCGACCTGCTGATCGATCATGCCGCCGGCATCGAAAGCTGGCACGAGCCGCTGGTGCGCCGCGACGAGCTGTCGGTGCGCGCGATCCGGCGCATCGCCGGCTTCGTCGCCGCGGCGCTGATCGACATCCTGGCCGCGCGCCACGACCTCGATTCGGACACCCAGACCGAGCTGCGCCAGGCGGTGCGCCGGCGCATCGACAAGCCCCAGTCGGGCGCCGAGGAGGCGCCGGCCGACCGTGCCCGCGAGCTCGCCGCCGCCGGCCGCCTCGACGACGAGTGCATCTGCCTGGCGCTCGACCGCAACCAGCGCGGCTTCGTCGTCCACGCCCTGGCCCAGCTCGCCGGCGTCGCCCCGGCGCTGGTCGAGAAGGTCGCCGAGGCGCGCAGCGCCAAGGCGATCACCGCGCTCGCCTGGAAGGCGGGCCTGAGCATGCGCACGGCGATGCGGCTGCAGATGAAGCTGGCCCTGATCCCGCCGCAGCAGATGCTCAACGCCCGCAACGGCGTCGACTATCCGCTCAGCTCCGCCGACCTGCAGCAGCAATGGTCGTTCCTGGCCGAGTAGCCGCCCTCAGCCGTTCTCGCGCTCGATCATCGTGCCGACGCCGTGCTCGGTGAAGATCTCGAGCAGCAGCACGTGCGGAATGCGGCCGTCGAGGATGTGCGCGGCGCGCACGCCGCCGCGCAGCGCCTCGAGGCAGGTCTCGACCTTGGGGATCATGCCGCCGCGGATGGTACCGTCGCCGAGCATGACCATGGCGTCGCGCGGCGTCATCGTCGGCACCAGGCGGCCCTGGCGGTCGAGCACGCCGGCGATATCGGTCAGCATGATCAGCTTCGAGGCGCCGAGCGCGGCGGCGATGGCCCCGGCGGCGGTGTCGGCGTTGATGTTGTAGGACTCGCCGTGCTCGCCGACGCCGATCGGCGCGATCACCGGGATCGCCCGGCTGGCCTCGAGCGAGCGCAAGAGCTCGACGTTGATGCGCGCCGGCTCGCCGACGAAGCCGAGATCGAGGATCTTCTCGATGTTCGAATCGGGATCGCGCACGGTGCGGCGCAGCCGGCGCGCCTCGATCAGCCGGCCGTCCTTGCCGGAGAGGCCGAGCGCGGTGCCGCCGGCGCCGTTGATGGCGGTGACGATCTGCTTGTTGATCGAGCCCGACAGCACCATCTCGACGATCTCGACCGTCTCGCGGTCGGTCACCCTGAGGCCGTCGACGAAGGCGCTCTTGATCTTGAGCCGCTCGAGCATGGCGCCGATCTGCGGCCCGCCGCCGTGCACCACCACCGGGTTGATGCCGACCTGCTTGATCAGCACCACGTCGCGGGCGAAGCGCGCGGCCAGCTCCTCCTCGCCCATGGCGTGGCCGCCGTACTTGATGACGAAGGTCTGGCCGGCGAAGCGGCGCATGTAGGGCAGCGCCTCGGACAGCGTCTGCGCCGTCTCGAGCAGCTTGGGGCTGACCGCGGTGGGGGCGGATTTGGGCTTGTCGTTCATGGCGCGCGGTTATAGCCCAATCGTCAGGCCGCGGCCAGCCGCGCCAGCTCGGCGCGCAGCTCGGCCAGGCCGAGCCCGGTCGTGCTCGATGTGGCGAGCACGTGCGGATGCGCCGCGGTGCGCCGGGCGAGGCGCGCCGCGACTCCGGCGACGGCCGCCGCCAGCTCGCCCGGCTTGAGCTTGTCGGCCTTGGTCAGCACCGCCTGGTAGACCACGGCGGCCTCGTCGAGGAGAGCCATCGCCCGCTCGTCGCCCGGCTTGATGCCGTGGCGCGAATCGAGCAGCAGGCAGACCCGCCGCAGGCTGGGCCGCCCCTTGAGGTAGGCTTCGGTGAGCCCGGTCCAGGCCGCGACCTCGCGCTTCGGCGCCCTGGCGTAGCCGTAGCCCGGCAGGTCGACTAGGCGCAGCCGCCCGCCGAGCTCGAAGAAGTTGATCTGCCGGGTGCGGCCCGGGGTGTCGGAGACGCGGGCGAGCGCGCGCCGCCCGGTAAGGGCGTTCAAGAGGCTCGACTTGCCGACGTTGGAGCGGCCGGCGAATGCGACCTCGGCCAGCCCTTCGGGCGGCAGGTCGCCGATCCGCGCCGCGCCGGCGACGAAGCGGCAGTCCTGGGCGAACAGCCGGCGGCCCCGTTCCAGCGCCTCCGCGTCGTATTCGCCCTCGGCGGCCACGGGCGCCCCTCAGGTGGCTTTCTTGCGGGCGCCCATCTTCTTCATGATCAGCCATTGCTGGCCGATCGAGAGCAGGTTGTTCCAGGTCCAGTAGATGACCAGCCCGACCGGGAAGGTGCCCAGCATGAAGGTGAAGATGATCGGCATCAGCATGAAGATCTTGGCCTGCACCGGGTCGGGCGGCTGCGGATTCATCTTCATCTGCAGCCACATGCTGATGCCCATCACGATCGGCCAGGCGCCGATGTTGATGACGGCGAGCGGGCCGAGATCGGGCACGGCGAAGGGCAGCAGTCCGAAGAGGTTGATCCAGCTGGTCGGGTCCGGCGCCGACAGGTCGGCGACCCAGCCGTAGAACGGCGCGTGCCGCATCTCGATGGTGATGAACAGCACTTTGTAGAGGGCGAAGAAGACCGGGATCTGCAGCACGATCGGCAGGCAGCCGGCGGCCGGGTTGACCTTCTCGCGCTTGTAAAGGTCCATCATCTCCCGGTTCAGCCGCTCGCGGTCGCCGGCGTAGCGCTCGCGCAGCTTGGCCATCTCGGGCTGCAGCTCCTTCATGTGGTTCATCGCCACGTAGGACTTGTGGGCGAGCGGCAGGAACAGGACCTTGATGATCACCGTGAAGAGCAGGATCGCCAGGCCGAAATTGCCGAGCATCCGGTTGAAGTAGTCGATGGCGAAGAAGATCGGCCGGGTGAGGAAGTAGAACCAGCCCCAGTCGATGGCGCGGTCGAAGCGCGGAATCGCCAGCGCCTCCTGGTAGCGGTCGAGGAGCTGCACCTCTTTCGCGCCGGCGAACAGGCGGTGCTGCACCTCGCCGGCGGCTCCGGACGCCACCTCGACGGCACCGCCGAGATAGTCGGCCTGGTAGCGCGGCTTGGCGTCGGCGCCGTAGTGGAAGCCGGCCTTGAGCGGCATGTCCTGCGCCGGGATCAGCGCGGTCAGCCAGTACTTGTCGGTAAAGCCGATCCAGCCGCCGGTGCTGTTCTGCTCGACGACCTTCTCGTCGGCGAGATTGGAGTAGCTGATCTCCTTCAGCGTGCCGCTGCCGTCGGCCTTGTCGCGGAAGACGCCGACCGGGCCTTCGTGCAGGATGTAGAAGCCCAGCGTGTGCGGCGTGCCGTGGCGCGACACCAGGGCGTAGGGGAACAGGCTGACCGCTTGGCCGCCCGCGTTGTCGACCCGCTCGGTCACCGTGAAGAGGTAATTGTCGTCGACCGCGAAGCGGCGCACGAAGCGCAGCCCCTCGCCGTTGTCCCAGGTCAGGGTGAGCGGGCGGGCGGGGCTGAGCTCGTTGCCGTCGGCCTGCCAGAGCGTCTCGGGTCCCGGCAGCCTGACGGCGCCGCCGGCCGTCGCCACCCAGCCGGTTTCGCCGTAATAGGGTTCGGGCGCGCCGACCGGCGACAGCAGCACGATCTCGGGGCTGCCCTTGGCGACGGTCAGGCGGTAGTCGACCAGCGTCAGGTCGTCGAGGCGGCCGCCCTTGAGCGCCACCGAGCCATGCAGCCGCTTGGTGTTGATCGGCACGCGCGGGCTGGCGGCCAGCGCGGCGTCGCGGCTGAGCTCGGCCGCCGTCGGGCCGGTCGGCACGGGGGCCGGCGCCACCCCGGGCGCCGCCGGCGCCTCGGCCTGCGGCTTTATTTGCGCCTGCTGCTGGCGCGCCTGCTCGATGCGCGGCGCCTC
>CAYTWJ010000254.1:0-5061 GCA_964442055.1 uncultured Rhodospirillaceae bacterium
CTCACGCGGTCGGATCGTGACCACGTGATAGTTCGCCTGGCAGGCCGAATTCGACCGCTACAAGCAGTTTCCCGAGTACCAGAAGCTCAACCGGCACATGGAACTGGCCGGGTTCAAGCGCATCTACTGGTTCGAATTCCTGCATCGGCTGCTCGGGCGCCTGATCGGCGTCGCCTTCCTGGTGCCGCTGGTCCTCTTCGCCGCGTTCAGGCGGGTGGAATGGCGGCTGGTGCCGCGGCTCGGCGTGATCTTCCTGCTCGGCGGCGTGCAAGGGGCGCTCGGCTGGTTCATGGTGCAGAGCGGCCTGGTCGACCGGCCCGATGTCAGCCATTTGCGGCTGACGGCGCATCTCGGCCTGGCGGTGCTGATCTTCGGGCTGCTGCTGTGGACGGCGTTCGGACTGCTGGCGCACGAGCGCGCGCCGCGGCGGCCGTCGGTCGCGGCGCTGGCGCTGATCGCGCTGATCTATCTGCAACTGCTGTCGGGCGGGCTTGTCGCCGGCCTCGATGCCGGCTTCGCCTACAACACCTGGCCGCTGATGGCCGGGGCCTTGGTGCCCGACGGCCTGCTCGACCTCGAGCCGTGGTGGCGGAACTGTCTCGAGAACGTGCTGACGGTGCAGTTCCAGCACCGCGTCGGCGCCTATGTCGTGGCGCTCTACGTGCTGGCGATGTGGTGGCGAACCAGCCGCCATGCCGGCGACACCACCGCGCGCGGCGCCGCGGATCTGCTGCTCCAGGCGCTGATCCTGCAGGCCGGGCTCGGCATCGCCACGCTGCTCTACAGCGTGCCGGTCGCGCTCGCCGCGCTGCACCAGGCGGGGGCGCTGCTCCTGTTCGCGGCGGCGCTTTACTACGGCTGGCGGTCGGCTTCGCAGCGTGCGGGAGTGGCGCGGGAGCCATGACCCAGCGCCTCGTCTATGTCACCTGCGCCGGCGACGACGAGGCCGAGCGGATCGCGCGCGCCGTCGTGGGCGAGCGCCTGGCGGCCTGCGCCAACATCATTCCGGGCATGCGCTCTCTCTTCTGGTGGCAGGGCAAGATCGACGAGGGCCGGGAGACGGTGCTGATCCTCAAGACCCGAGCCGAGCTGGTGGCGCCGCTCACGGCGCGGATCAAGTCGCTGCATTCCTATACCGTGCCCTGCGTCGTGGCCTTGCCGATCGAGGCGGGCAACCAGGATTTCCTCGACTGGATCCTGGCCGAGACCGCCGGCGCCGGCGGAAAGGCCGGGGCGTGATCGCCGCGCTCGATCATCTGGTGCTGACCGTGCGCGACCTGGCGGCTACTTGCGCCTTCTACCGCGATTGTCTCGGCATGGAGGTGCGGACCTTCCGCGGCGGTCGCTTGGCGCTGCATTTCGGCGCGCAGAAGATCAACCTGCACGAGGCGGGCAAGGAGTTCGAGCCCAAGGCGGCCCGGCCGACGCCGGGCTCGGCCGACCTCTGCTTCCTCGTCGACGTTCCGCTCGACGAGGTGACGAGGCGGCTGGGCGCGCATGGCGTGGCAATCGAAGAGGGGCCGGTCGAACGCAGCGGCGCGCGGGGGCCGATCCGCTCGGTCTATCGCCGCGATCCCGACGGCAACCTGATCGAGCTCAGCCGGCCGATTTAGGGCCGAGGCAAAGCGGAGGTGCGGCGATGGGGTGGCTGTTCCTGGGCGGGGCGATCGCCTTCGAGATCGCCGGCTCGGTCTCGCTCAAGCTGTCCGAGGGTTTGAGCCGCTTCTGGCCCTCGCTCGCCGTCTTTCCCCTCTACGGCGTGAGCTTCAGCTGTCTCGCGCTGGCGCTGAAGACCGTGCCGCTGAGCGTCGCCTACGCGATCTGGTCGGCGATCGGTATCGCGGTGATCGCCCTGATCGGCATGGCCTGGTTCCGCGAGCCGGCGACGGCGCTCAAGATCGGCGCCATCGTCGTCATCATCGCCGGTGTGATCGCATTGCATCTGGCCGACCGGCTGGCCGGCGCATAGCCGGCATATGCCCGTTGCAAGGCTCGCGGCTCAGGTTACGATATATAGGATTTGTTGAGGGCTTCCGCCCCACACTCATCGCTTCTGACTCGGGACCGCCGCCGCCATGGACAAGTTGTCGAGCCGCCTGACCGTCGGGTTCGCCAGCGTGGCGCACAGCTATTCGCATCTCTTCATTCTTCTCTACGCCACCGTGGTGCTGGCGCTCGAGCGCGAATGGGGGATGTCCTACGCCGAATTGTTCGCCCTCAGCCTGCCGATGAGCGTGATGTTCGGCGCCGCGGCCCTGCCGGCCGGCTGGCTCGGCGACCGCTGGAGCGCGGCGGGCATGATCGCGGTGTTCTTCATCGGCACCGGAGCCGCCGCGCTCGTCACCGGCCTGGCCGACAGCCCGCTCGGCATCGCCATCGGCCTGACCCTGATCGGCACCTTCGCCGCGATCTACCACCCGGTCGGCATTCCCTGGCTGGTGAAGAACGCGGCCAATCACGGCCGCGCGCTGGGGGTCAACGGCGTGTTCGGCTCGGCCGGCACGGCGGGCGCGGCGCTGGTCGCCGGTTTCCTCGCCGACTATATCGGCTGGCGCGCCGCCTTCGTCGTTCCGGGCGTCATCTGCCTGCTCACCGGGCTCGGCTTCGTCGCCGTCTGGCGTCTTGGCCTGTTGCACGAAGCGGCCGCCGACGTGAAGCGGCAGGCGGCGCCGACCGCGAGCGACATCAAGCGCGTCTTCATCGTCATGTCGGTGACGATGCTCTGCACCGGCCTGATCTACCAGGTCACCTCGTTCGCGCTGCCCAAGCTGTTCGACGAGCGGCTCGGCGGCATCTTCCACGACAGCGTCTTCGGCATCGGCGGCATGGTGACGCTGGTCTATACGGCGAGCGCGCTGTCGCAGGTGATCGGCGGTGAGCTCGCCGACCGCTTCTCGCTCAAGGGCATCTATGTCCTGGTGCAATACCTGCAGCTGCCGGTGGTGGCGGTGGCGTACCTGCTCTACGACCCGGTGCTGGTCGGCGCCGCGGCGCTGATGGTGAGCCTGAACGTCGCCGGCCAGCCGGCCGAGAACGCCCTGCTGGCCCGCTACACGCCGCCGGGCTGGCGCGGCCGCGCCTTCGGCGCCAAGTTCGTCCTGACGCTGGGCGTCAGCGCGCTCGGCGTGGCCCTGATCCCGCTCGTCCACGGCCTCACCGGCACGCTCGACGCGCTGTTCGGCGCGCTCGCCCTGTTCGCGCTGGTCGCAGGGCTCGCCGCCCTGCTGCTGCCGGGTGGCAGAGGGGCTCCGGCCGCGGTGACGGTGCCGGCCGAATCGCCGCTCGCGGCGGAGTAGGTGCTACGACGGGCTCTTTGGGCCCTGCAGCAGCCAGGTGCCCATGGTGCCCTTGCCCTTGATCTCGATGGCGCCGCGCGGTGCGAGGACATACTTGCCGTTCAGGCGTGCATGGGCGACCGGGCCGACCTGGATTTCGCCGGCCGGGCCGTGGCTCTCCATGCGGGCGGCGGTGTTCACCGTGTCGCCCCAGAGGTCATAGGCGAACTTGCGCCGGCCGATCACGCCGGCGACCACGCTGCCCGACTCGATGCCGATCCTGAGCTGCAGCCGCCGGCCGGCGTCGTCGTGCCAGGCCGCGACCTCTTCGCGCATGGCCAGCGCCAGGTCGGCCGCCGCCTCGGCATGGTCGGGGCGCGGCACCGGGGCGCCGGCCACCGCCATGTAGGCATCGCCGACGGTCTTGATCTTCTCCAGTCCGAAGCGGTCGGCCAGCTCGTCGAAGCGGCTGATTACCTCGTCGAGCAGCAGGATCAGACGATCCGCCGGCAGCCGCTCGGCCAGGGGCGTGAAGCCGACAATGTCGGCTAACAGGATCGTCACCTCCGGTAGCCGATCGGCGATCGTGCCAGGGCGCTCCTTGAGGCGTTCGGCGATCGCGGCGGGCAGGATGTTGAGCAGCAGCGCTTCGGACTTCGCATAGGCCGCCTCCAGCGCCCGCTCGGCGACGTCGACCACGCTGGCGTAAGTGGCGACGATGGCGCCGAGCACGCTGCCGAACGCGGCGAGATTGGTCAGATGGAAGGCAAGCTGCCAGCCTGGTGGGGGCGGATAAGGCGGCGTGGTCAGCGTGGCGTAGGCGACGAGGGCGAGCGTCAGGAGAAAGCTCGCCGCGCCCATCAGCAGCCGCACATTCAGGGAATAGAACGGCAGCAGGAAGCTGGTGAAGGCGAGCGTCAGCAGGTGGTAATGGAAGCCCGAGGCGAGGCCAAGGTACCAGGTGGCGAGCAGCGCGTGGGTCGTCGCCTCCGTCGCGACGATCCACATTCCCGTTTGCAGCCAGCCGCGGCGGTGCAGGACGACCGCCGCCGAGAACAGGGCGACGCTGCCGATGTTGAACAGCGCCAGCGCATCGGCACCGATGTGCCAGAAGACAGGTACGAAGACGACGTGAATGGCGAGGCCGATTTCGTAGCCGCGCACGGCCACCGCAGCGAAGCGGCGCAGTTCATTGGGGCGCGGCCGCCCGTCCGCGGCCGGAGCGGCAACCGGGCCTGACAGGGTTGCGCCCTCCATGCCGCGGTTCCAGCCCGCTCAGGTCTTGGCCAGCGCCTGGTCGAGGTCGGCAATGATGTCGTTCACGTCCTCGATGCCGACCGATAGGCGCACCACGTCGGGGCCGGCGCCGGCAGCCTTGAGTTGCTCGACGCTGAGCTGGCGGTGGGTGGTCGAGGCCGGGTGGATGATCAGCGAGCGCGTGTCGCCGATATTGGCAAGGTGCGAGAACAGCTCGACGTTCTCGACCAGCTTGATGCCGGCCTCGTAGCCGCCCTTGACGCCGAAGGTGAAGACCGCGCCGGCCCCCTTGGGCAGGTACTTCTTCGCCAGCTTGTTGTAAGCGTCGTCGGGCAGCCCGGCATACGAGACCCACGACACCTTCTTGTGCCCCTTGAGGTACTTCGCCACCGCCAGCGCGTTGGCGCAATGCCGGTCCATGCGCAGCGCCAGGGTCTCGATGCCGGTGAGCACCAGGAAGGCGTTGAAGGGCGACAGAGCCGGGCCGAGGTCGCGCAGGCCGACGGCGCGGCTCGCCACCGCGAAGGCC
>CAYTWJ010000255.1:0-5031 GCA_964442055.1 uncultured Rhodospirillaceae bacterium
CGCGCTGCACGAACGCCTGGCGGTGATCGACGCCGCCCAGGCCAACCTGACCGAGCTCTCCAGCCAGGTGGTCGGGCTGCAGGACATCCTCAACAACAAGCAGGCGCGCGGCGCCTTCGGCGAGGTCCAGCTCGAGGCCATCGTGCGCGACGCACTGCCGCCCAGCGCCTATGCGCTGCAGGCGCAGCTTTCCAACGGCAGGCGGGTCGACTGCCTGATCCGGCTGCCCAATCCGCCCGGGCCGATCGCCGTCGACGCCAAGTTCCCGCTGGAAAGCTGGCGGGCGCTGCGCGCGGCGGCCGACGAGCCGGCGCGCGTCCAGGCCGGGCGCACCTTCAGCGCCGACATGCAGAAGCATGTCGACGACATCGCCGAGCGCTACATCCTCGCCGGCGAGACCGCCGAGAGCGCGCTGATGTTCCTGCCCTCGGAAGCGATCTACGCCGACCTGCACGCCAATTTCGCCGGCGTGGTCGAGACCGCGCGCCGCCGGCGGGTGTGGATCGTCTC
The DNA here is from genome assembly GCA_964442055.1 of uncultured Rhodospirillaceae bacterium. GTDB lineage: Bacteria > Pseudomonadota > Alphaproteobacteria > Ferrovibrionales > Ferrovibrionaceae > CAYTWJ01. The sequence goes on from CAYTWJ010000255.1 coordinate 511, forward strand.
GCCGACCACGCTGATGGCGGTGCTGACCACGGTGCGCGCCGTGCTCAAGGACGCGCGCATGCGCGAGCAGGCGCACGTCATCCAGCGCCAGGTCGGGCTGTTGCTGGACGACGTTCGCCGGCTCACCGAGCGTGTCGACGTCCTGAAGAAGCATTTCGCCCAGGCCGAGAAGGACATCCGCGACATCGACACTTCGGCCGACAAGATCGCCCGCAAGGCGGCGCAGATCGAGGCGGTGGAGATGGAGGAGGACGGGACTCGCGCCGTGGCGGCGGCCACGGCGCGAGCCCTTTCGGCCGAGTAAGGCACCCCGACAGGGGGTCGGCGGGGCCCGATCGGCGCGAGACACGACACCCGCCGGCCGGCCGTTCCGCCCGCCGGGCTGCGTGATCCGGCCTCGGAACGGAAAGCAATCTCTGCGGACACGGGCAGTGTCTAGACCAGGACGCTGCGCCGGCCGGCGGTGTCGCTGAGGCCAGAAGAGCATCGCCGTTTTGCTGGCATATTGCCGAAAGCGGCGGTTTTGTTACGAATTGTTACGGAAACGGCCGGGCCGCGTTGGGCCTTGGTGAGTGCCCCGGTTCTGGTCTAAGTCTTTTGCCGCGCCGATGACCGACCGCCCCGCCGCCGAAAGCCGCCCGCTCCCGACCGTGCTCGTGGTCGACGACGACCATGATATCCGCGAGCTGCTCGACAAGTTCCTCACCCGCCAGGGACTGCGCGTCGTCACCGCGCGCGACGGCCGCGACATGCGCCGCGCGCTGGCGGCCGAACGCATCGACCTGGTGGTGCTCGACCTCATGCTGCCCGGCGAGGACGGGCTCGCGCTCTGCCGCGAGCTGCGCGGCAAGTCGCGCATCCCGATCATCATCCTGACCGCGGTCGACGAGCCGACCGAGCGGGTCATCGGCCTCGAGATCGGCGCCGACGACTACGTCACCAAGCCCTTCGAGCCGCGCGAGCTGGTGGCGCGCATCCGCGCGGTGCTGCGCCGCGCCGCCGAATGGCCGGCCGCGGCCTCGCCCGAGCCGGCCGAGACGCTGGTCTTCGCCGGCTGGCGGCTGAACTTGCGCAAGCGCCAGCTCACCGGCGCCGACGGCCTGCTGGTGCCGCTGTCGACGGCCGAGTTCCACCTTCTGGCGGCGCTGGCCGAGCGGCCGCAGCGCGTGCTGACCCGCCAGCAGCTGCTCGACCTCGCCTATGGCCGCGGCACCGACCAGACCGACCGCTCGGTCGACGTGCAGATCAGCCGGCTGCGGCGCAAGCTCGAAGCCGACCCGCGCGCGCCGGCGATCATCACCACCGTGCGCCACGAGGGCTATCTGTTCGCGCCCGACGTGCAGCGGGCCTGAGCGGCGATGAGCCGCTGGCTGCCGCACAGCATCGCCGGGCGCACCGTGCTGGTGCTGGTGCTCGGCCTGGCCGCGACGCAGTTCCTCGCCGCCTTCCTGCGCTATTCCGACCGCGACCGCGCGCTCGCCGCGCTCGAGGACGTGCGCATCGCCGAGCAGGTGGCGATGGTGACGGGGCTGATCGAGGAGACCGCGCCGCCGGAGCGCCGCCGCCTCGCCGAGCGGCTGGCGCGCCCGGTGCTGCAGGTGCGCTGGGGCGACCGCCCGGTCCTGCCGGCGGGGGCGGCGGGCGACGAGACCGAGCTGATGCGCCGCGTGATCGAGGCCCGGCTCAGCCGGCCGGTCGAGCCGCGCGGCGTGCGCGTCGGCTACAGCGACGGCAATCCGGTGCGCCTGGCTGACGAGGAATCCCGCCTCGGCGAACTGCCGGCGACGGAATTCGACCGGGTGATCGAGCGGCTCGCCTCGGGGCGCGATTATCTCATCTCGGTGCAGCTCGACGACCGCTCGTGGCTCAATTTCCACGCCCCGTTGGTGGAGAGCCTGGGCTGGTGGTCGTCGCGGTCGATCGCCTCGACGCTGCTCACCATCGCCGGGGTGATCTTCCTCTCGCTCTGGGCCGTGCGCCGCTTCGCCGCGCCGCTGGAAGGCTTCGGCCGCGCCGCCGAGCGGCTCGGCGCCGACATCGGCGCGCCGGCGCTGCCCGAGCGCGGGCCGGACGAGGTCCGCCAGACCGCGCGCGCCTTCAACCGCATGCAGGCGCGGCTCAAGCGTTTCGTCGAGGACCGCGTGCAGATGGCGGGGGCGATCTCGCACGACCTGCGCACGCCGGTGACGCGGCTCAGGCTGCGCGCCGAATTGCTTGACGACGCCGACCAGCGCGCGCGCATGCTCGCCGACCTGCGCGAGATCGAGGCGATCATCGCCACGACGCTGGCTTTCTCGCGCGAGGACGGGGCGCTCGGCCATGAGCCGGCGGCGCGCACCGACCTGGTGGCGCTGGTCGAGAGCGTCTGCCACGACATGGCCGATGCCGGCCTGCCGGTGGCCTTCGGCGGCGGCGGCCGGCTGGTCGGCGACTGCCGGCCGCTGGCGCTCCGGCGCGCCCTCGCCAACCTGGTCGACAACGCGGTGAAATACGGCACCCGCGCCCGTGTGCGGGTGCGCGCCGACGAGGACGCGGCGATCGGCCCGGCGGCGGTGGTCGAGATCGACGACGACGGCCCCGGCATCCCCGAGCCCGAGCTCGAGCGGGTGTTCCGGCCCTACGTGCGGCTCGAGCCCTCGCGCTCGCGCGACACCGGCGGGATCGGGCTCGGGCTGACGCTGGCCCGCGCCACCTTGCGCGCCCATGGCGGCGAGGTGGCGCTGGCCAACCGGCCCGAAGGGGGCCTGCGCGCCACCGTCACCCTGCCGCTGGCGGATGATTGAGCGGCGAGGCCCCACCAATGGGGAGGGCGGGTTCATGGTTAACGCGCGATCTTGATCAAGTCATCGAGGCGTCACACGCGAAACGTACTTAATGCTTGTCGATAAACCACGAATCCGTGTTGACCTTTACCTAAAATACCGCGTTAATTTCCCATCAACTTTTATCCGGGCCGGCAGAAGGCGGGCCCCAATAGGGGACGACGGCGGCCCGGCGGAAGGGGCGGCGCGCGAGGGGCGGCCAGGGGCGGCAATCCGGACCGGCCGGAGGGGCGCGAAGCGACGCCGCCGCGACGACGGGAAACTACGGACGCGAGGAGATAGAGAGATGAGGAGTATCGGGCAATCGGTGCGTGTCTTTGCGTTGACCGCCTCGGCGCTCATTGCGGTCACGATGATGAATGGTGTTGTGGCAGCACCACCAGTGAAGCCTGCCTGCGGCACAAGCGGTGCAATTGCAGTCGCGGATCCCGTCCCGGCGAGTCACACATACGTCCAAGGAAACGTCGGGTCGGTAACTCCGAGCCTCAATGTTTCGTCGCCGCCGGTCAATTTCACCAGCAGCTGCGACTCGTCACTGGATCCGGTTTTCGGCAATGGCAATGGTGCCGATCCCTACGTGCTTCCGTTCACTCCGTCGATAAAGAGTATTTCCGTCTTGGGGGTACCTGTCGGCGCCGCGACGGATGCCCTTATCAGAGGGCAGATTTCGGCGTTTGCCACAGCGCCGTTTCAATTGACGCCTCCGGGGTCTGGATCGCAGACGATCTCGTTCACTTTCACAAACAGCGCCGCCATACCGGCAGCGGAGTACGACATCGAAATCGAGGTCAAGCCTGAGACCGGCACAGGCGTCGGGACCACGACCAAGATGTTCGTGCTGACAGTCGAAGAACCGGTGGTCGTGGCTCAGGACACGCTGCCCCCTGATGTCAGCATTCAGGCGCCGACGAACGGACAGCAACTAAAACTCAATCAGGATTTGGCCGTTGAGTTCACTGCGCAGGATCCTTTGGAGGGCGGCGCGGGTACCGGTGTTACGGCAGTCCGTGCGACGATTGGCGCTTGTTCCGGGGCCTTTGAGCTGGATGTTAGCGGTTATCTTACCGCCAATCCTGCGCTGCCCGTCGCGGCAGCTGTAGCGGTTACCGTCACCGGGACCGCGGACACAAGTCTACTTGGCGTCGGCTCGTTCGTGCTCACCGCCGAGGCCGACGACGACGCGGACCATACGGGCTCCGCCACTCAGCCGTTCACAGTCGGGCTTAACACTGGCCCCCTGCCGCCCATCAGCGTGCCGAACCGGCAGTTCAAGATTGGATCCACGGTGCCCATCAAGTGGACGATCACCGATGGCAACGGCGCGTTTCTGCCGCCCATCACCGACATCAGCATCGACATCGTGAGTCCTACTTCTGGTACGGAGCCGCGGTACGCTGGGGACGGCGCGACGGGAATTCGGTGGGAAACCGATGAATTTGGCAACGCAACGCAGTACATCACCAACTATCAAATTCCGGAGGTCGGAACCTTCTATGTGAACATATTCGTCGACGACGTGTGCGGTGTTGGCGCACAACAGGGCACCATCACCTTCGTGGCGTCGACCAAGGGCGGCAAGGTCTAAGAGTCCGTTTGAGAATTCGGATGGAGGCTGCGTCGCGGCGCGAACTGCCGGATGCCAGAAGAAAGGCGAAGCCGATACCGGGGCGTATCGGCGAGCCTTGCGACGCCGCAGGCG
>CAYTWJ010000256.1:0-5015 GCA_964442055.1 uncultured Rhodospirillaceae bacterium
AGCGAGAGCGTGATCGAGACCGCCATCCCGGTGCGCCAGGAGGCCGGGCGCCCGGCCGACGCGGCCGCGCCGCGTGCCGGCGGAATCGTCACCGCCTTCGCCCGACATCTCGCCGCCCGCGGCGGTTCCGCGCGCCCGTGACCCGCCCGCGCCTCGCCCTCGCCGCCGGCATCCTGGCCGGCGTCTTCCTCGCCGCGCCGGCGGCGGCGCAGAGCGTCACCGTCGATCTCGGCGAGGCCGGCACGCTCACGGGGCGCGTCATCCAGCTGGTCGCGCTGATCACGGTCCTGTCGCTGGCGCCGTCGATCCTGGTCGTGGTCACCAGCTTCACCCGCATCGTCGTCGTGCTGTCGCTGCTGCGCAGCGCCATCGGCGTGCAGACCACGCCGCCGAACACGGTGCTGATCAGCCTGGCCCTGTTCCTCACCCTGTTCGTCATGCAGCCGGTGCTGGAGCGCGCCTACGGCGAGGGCATCGCGCCGCTGATCGAGGAGCGCATCGACGAAGCCGAGGCCTTCCGGCGCAGCGTGGCGCCGTTCCACGCCTTCATGATCGAGCACGTGCGCGAGAAGGACCTGATGCTGTTCATGGACCTGGCCAAGGTCGAGGCCGTGGCGACGCCGGAGGAAACGCCGCTGCGCGTGCTGGTGCCCGCCTTCATGATCAGCGAGCTCAAGCGCGCCTTCGAGATCGGCTTCCTGCTGTTCGTGCCCTTCCTGGTCATCGACATGGTGGTCGCCTCGGTGCTGATGTCGATGGGCATGATGATGCTGCCGCCGATCATGGTCGCCCTGCCGTTCAAGCTGATCTTCTTCGTCCTCGTCGACGGCTGGAACCTCGTCGCGGGATCGCTGGTCCGCAGCTTCGCCGGCGGCTGACCGTTTCTTTCGCCGCCCGCTTCGGGCTAAGTTGAACGGTCGATTGACCGTTCGCCCGCCGATGTCGGATCACGTCCTGCCCTCGCCCGCCGCCGTCGCGCCGCGCCGCGCCCGCCCGGCGACGCTCGCCCTGACGGCCGTGGCGGTGGCGCTCGTGCTGGCGCTGCCGGTGATCGGCGTCCTCGCCCACCTGCTGCTGCCGAGCGAGGGCGTCTGGGCGCACCTGGTGGCGACGGTGCTCGCCGACTACGTCGCCAACACGCTCGTCCTGCTGATCGGCGTCGGCGCCGGCGCCGCCGTGGTCGGCGTCGCCACTGCCTGGCTGGTGGTCATGTGCCGCTTTCCGGGCCGCGGCCTGTTCGAATGGACGCTGGTGCTGCCGCTCGCGGTACCCGCCTACGTCGTCGCCTATGCCTATACCGACTTCCTGCAGGTGGCGGGGCCGGTGCAGACCACGCTGCGCGCGCTCACCGGCTGGGAGCCGCGCGACTACTGGTTCCCCGAGATCCGCTCGCTCGGCGGCGCGATCGCCATGTTCGTCTTCGTCCTCTACCCCTACGTCTACCTGCTGGCCCGTGCCGCCTTCCTCGAACAGTCGGTGTGCGTTCTCGATGTCAGCCGCACGCTCGGCTGCGGCCCGTGGGCGAGCTTCCGGCGCGTCGCGCTGCCGCTGGCCCGCCCCGCCGTGGTCGCCGGCGGCTCGCTCGCCCTGATGGAGGTGCTGAACGACTTCGGCACCGTCGCCTATTTCGCCGTGCCGACCTTCACCACCGGCATCTACCGCGCCTGGTTCTCGCTCGGCGACCGGGTGGCGGCGGCGCAGCTCTCGTCCGCGCTGCTCACGTTCGCCTTCGCACTGCTCGCGCTCGAGCGGCTGAGCCGCCGCCAGCGCGGCTACCAGCACACCTCGCGGCGCTACCGGGCGCTGCCGAGCTACCGGCTCGCCGGGGCGCGCGCGGCGGCGGCGGTGGCGGCGTGCGCGGCGCCGGTCCTGCTCGGTTTTGTCCTGCCCGGCGCCATTCTGCTCCGGCTGGCGCTCGGTGGCGCCGAGGCGCTGCCGCTGGCGCGCGACCTGCGGCTCGCCGCCAACAGCCTGCTGCTGGCCACCCTGGCGGCGGCGCTCGCGGTCGCCCTGGCCCTGGTGGTCGCCTATGGCCGCCGCCTGCAGCCGACCCGAACGGTGCGCGCCGCCAACTGGCTGGCCGGCATGGGCTACGCCGTGCCGGGCTCGATCATCGCGGTCGGCGTGCTGATCCCGCTCGCCGCCTTCGACAACGCCCTTGACGCCTGGATGCGGGCGAGCTTCGGCCTCTCCACCGGCCTGCTGCTGACCGGCTCGATCGCCGCGCTGGTCTACGCCTACGTCGCGCGCTTCCTCGCCGTGTCGCTGCACACCGTCGAGGCCAGCCTGCAGAAGGTGACGCCGCACATGGACCAGGCGGCGCGCAGCCTGGGGCTGACGCCGGCGCGGCTGCTCGCGCGGGTGCACGCGCCGATCATCGCCGGCAGCCTGCTTTCGGCGGGGCTGATCGTCTTCGTCGACGTGATGAAGGAGCTGCCGGCGACGATCATCATGCGCCCCTTCAATTTCGACACGCTCGCCGTGCAGGCCTACAACCTGGCCAAGGACGAGCGGCTGGCCGAGGCGGCGGTGCCGGCGCTCGGCATCGTCGCCGCCGGGCTGATCCCGGTGGTCGTGCTGTCGTGGAGCATCGCCCGGGCGCGGCCCGGCGCCCGCGCCCCGGATACGACGCTTTAGCCCGGCCTATTTCCAGCCGACGCGGTCGTAGATCATCTGCGCCGCGGCCTGGTGGCGGCCGTAGGCCTCGACATTGAGCGTGTCAGCCTTGAAATTGCCGAGCGTCTTGAGCGCCGGGTTGTTCAGGGTCTCGCTGACCACGGGGTATTCGTTGTTGCCGTCGGCGAAATAGCCTTGCGCCTCGCTGCCCGACAGGTATTCGAGGAAGCGGCGGGCGGCGTCGGCGTGCGGCGCGTGGCGGGCGATACCGCCGCCGGAGATGTTGATGTGAGCGCCGCGACCGTCCTGGTTCGGCCAGACCACGCCGGTCTTCTCGACCACCGCCTTGTCCTCGGGCTTCCCGGACTTCATCAGCCGCGCGTAATAGTAGGTGTTGGCCAGCGTCACGTCGCATTCGCCGGCGGCGACGGCGCGAATCTGGTCGGTGTCGCCGCCTTGCGGCGCGCGGGCGAAGTTGGCGACCACGCCCTTGGCCCAGGCCTCCGCCGCCGCCTCGCCGTCGTGGCTGATCAGCGCGGCCAGGAGCGAGAGATTGTAGATGGCGCTGGACGAGCGCATGCACACGCGCCCCTTCAGCCGCGGGTCCGCGAGATCCTCGTAGCGGGCGACCGACGCCGGGTCGATCGCACCTTTGCGATAGATGATGGCGCGGGCACGGGTCGAGAAGCCGTACCACTGCCCCTCGGGGTGGCGCAGGTTGGCGGGAATCCGCTCGGCCAGAACCGGCGACCGGAGCGCCCGGAGCAGGCCGAGCTGGTCGGCGCGCCAGAGCCGCCCGGCATCGACAAGCAGCACGACGTCGGCCGGGCTGTTCTGCCCTTCGCTGCGCAGGCGCTCGACGATCTGCTCATCGCTCGCCTCGATCAGGTTGAGCTTGATGCCGGTCTGGCGGGTGAAATTGTCGTAAAGCGCCTGGTCGGTCTGGTAATGCCGCGCCGAGTAGACGTTGACCTCGGCCTGGTCGGCGTCGGCCGGCGTGCCCAAAGCGGCGATCACGGCGAAGGCGGCAAGCCCGGCGAGGGGGACGAGAGATATCAGCTTGCTCATGGTTACGTGAAAAACTCCTGGTTGTCGTTTGGCCGCTAATGCAACTCATTCGCATTTGCGTTCACTATCCGGCGCCATCAGGCTGTTGTCAACCCTCGATTGTTCATCCCCGACATGGACGTGGCGGGCCCGATGCGGCTGCCCTATTGTCGCCCGGACCTGACGACGCAACGGCTTAGGACGCGGACGGCTGGGCCGCCCTTGCTGCGAATGCGAATAAACACGATACCGGCGCCGACCCGCATTGACTGAACGCAATCGCCATGCAAGCCCCGACCCGCGATCCGGCCGCTGAGGGCGTGCCGCCGCCGGCGCTCGAGTTGCGCAATGTCGCGCATGCCTATCGCGGGCGGCGCGTGGTCGACGGCGTCGACCTCGCCATCGCCGTCGGCGAGACCGTTTGCCTGGTCGGCCCCTCGGGCTGCGGCAAGTCGACGCTTCTGCGTATCGCCGCCGGCCTTGAGCGCCTGCAGGACGGCGAAGTCCGCATCAACGGCGTGCTCGTCGCCGGCGATGGCCTGGACACCCCGCCGGAGCGGCGCGGCATCGGCCTCGTCTTCCAGGATTTCGCCCTCTTCCCGCATCTCAGCGTGCTCGACAACGTCCGCTTCGGGCTGTCGCGGCAGGACGGCGCCCGCGATCCCGAATGGGCGCGCACGCTAATCGGGCAACTGGGGCTTGCCGCCTTTGCCGAGGCCTATCCGCACATGCTGTCGGGCGGCCAGCAGCAGCGCGTGGCGCTGGCCCGCGCGCTGGCGCCCCGCCCGAGCATCCTGCTGCTCGACGAGCCGTTTTCGAGCCTCGACTACCTGCTCCGCGACCAGGTGCGCGACGACACGCTCGAAGTGCTGCGCGCCAGCCACGTGGCGACGCTGATCGTCACCCATGACCCGGAAGAGGCGCTCTATCTGGCCGACCGCATCGCCCTGATGAACGAGGGGCGCATCGTCCAGCGCGGGACGCCGTCGGATCTTTACTTCCGCCCCGCCAGCGCCTTCGCCGCACGCTTCTTCGGCGACGTCAACCGTCTCGGCGGCCGGGTCGAGGGCGGCCGGGTGGAAACCGTCTTCGGCCCGCTGCCCGCGTCCGGGCTGCCCGAAACAGCCGAAGTCGAGGTCCTGATCCGTCCGGAGGCGCTGCGAATCCTGCCGCCTGGGGCCGGTATCGGGCCGGCGCCCCTGGCGGAGGTCGAGGCAACGCGCATGCTCGGCCACAGCGCGCTGGTCCGCCTCGGGATCGCCGATGGCCGCGGCGAGCGCCGCGCCTTGCGCGCCCGCGTGCCGGCACGCGAGCAGCCGGCCGAGCACAGCACGGTCGCCGTCGCGCTCGAT
>CAYTWJ010000257.1:0-5006 GCA_964442055.1 uncultured Rhodospirillaceae bacterium
GATGGTGAGGCGAACCGGCGACTGACGCGGCCACCGGCGCTGGCGCGGCCAGGCCGCGAAGGTGCCCGAGATGCGGATCGGCACCACCGGCACCCCGCTTTCGCTCACCAGCCTGCCGACGCCCGGCTGAAAGCGCCGTATCGAGCCGTCGGGCGAGCGGGCGCCTTCCGGGAACCAGACCAGGAAGCCGCCGCGGCGCAAGACGGCGCGGGCCAGGGCGAGGCTCAGTCCCGGCGCGCGCTCGGGGTCGATGGGCACCACCTGGCAGGCTCGGCTGAAGGCGCGGCCGAGCGGTCCGCTGAACAGAATCCCGGTCCAGCCGGCCCAGTAGGTCCGCGCAAGCATCGCGTCGGGCAAGGCGGCGGCCACCATCAGCGGGTCGAGATAGCTGGCATGGTTCGGGCAGATCAGGCAGGGGCCCTGCGCCGGCAGATGCTCGATGCCGCTGACGTCGAGGCGGAAGAAGAGGCGCATAGCGAGCCGATCGATGGCGGCGAGGCCGCGGTAGGCGAGGCGGCGCAGAGGGCCCGGGGGCGACAGCCAGCGTTCCTCCTCGGCGGCGATGCTCGGCGGCGGCCGTCCCTCGGCGGCGACCGCCGCCTGCAACAAGTGGCGAAAGGTGACGACCTCGGCAAGCTCGCTTTCGCCGAGCGACAAGCCGAGCTCGTGTTCGATCTCCAGCGTGAGCGAGACCCAGCCGAGCGAATCGATGCCGAGCTCGATCTGCGGGCTGGCATCGAGGGTCAGGACATGATCGGGGAAACGACGCTGCAACCACGCCCACAATCGCGCCGCCGCCGGCTGGGCGAGCAGCCGCTCGTCTTCGGGAGACGGTCTCGGCGCCTCGACGGCGCCGCGGCGGGCCTTCGCCTGCTCGTAAAGCGCGGGCAACAGGTGCCGGCGCAACTTGCCGAGGTGCGTGCGGGGCAAGGCCCGCGTGGTGACCGCAATTCCGCCCAATCGCTGCCAGGACGGCATTTGCGCGGCGCGGTCGGCCAGGGCGAAACGGATTCGCTCCTCCAGGCTCTGCCCGCCGATCGCCCGGGCGGCGTCGAGGTCGGGCACCGCCAGGCCGACCAGCCCGCCGTCGCGGCCGAGAACGGCGAGTTCGCGTACCAGCGGCACGCCGGCGTAACGGGCTTCGAGGTCTTCGGGAAAGATCTTCTTGCCGTCGGCCAGCACGATGGTTTCGCTTTCGCGCGCAACTATGTGCAACGCGTCTTCGGCGTCGAGATAGCCGAGATCGCCGGTGCGGAACCAGCCGTCGGCCGTGAAGGCCGCGGCCGTCGTCGCCGGGTCGCCGCGATAGCCGGAGAAGATGCTGGCTCCGCGGGCCTGGACTTCGCCGGTGCCGCGCGCGTCCGCATCCTGGATGCGAAGATCGACCCCGGCGATCGGCTGGCCGGCGCTGCCGGGCCGCGCCCGGCCGCGGCGGTTGAAGGTCAGCACCGGCGAAGTCTCGCTCAGGCCATAGCCGGTAAGGACCTCGAAGCCGAGGCCGTCGAGCGACCATTCCAGCTCCTCGTCGAGCGCCGCGCCACCCGAGATCAGGGTGTGCAGCCGCGGCGCGAGCGCGCGACGCAGCGGGCGGAAAAGGATGCCGCCGATACCGAGGCCGAAGCGCCGGCGCAGCCTGATCGAAAGCCGCAGCATCAGCGGAACGAGCCGCCGCGTCGCCGCTCCCGCCTTGGCCAGGCGGGCCTGTATCGCGTCGTAAAGCGCCTGGTAGAGGCGCGGCACGCCGACGAGATGGGTGATCCCGCCGAGCCGCAGCGCGGCGGCCAGCTCCGGTCCGCTCACCCCGGCGGGAAAGACGACGGTCACGCCGGCGCCCATCGGCACCAGCAAGCCGATCATCAGCGGATAGACGTGGTGGAGCGGCAGCGGCAGCAGCGCGCGATCCCCCGGCCCGGCGATACGCTGCTCGAGCAGCGCCGTCAGGTTGGCCAGCAGATTGCGGTGGCTGAGCGGCACTGCCTTGGGCGTTCCGGTCGTGCCCGAGGTGAACACGACGACCGCCACGTCGGCCGCGGCGATCGCCGGCAGCGCGCGTTCCTCGGCCGCAAGCAGCTGCCGCCAGTGGCGGTATGGGCCTTCCGGTACCTGGTCGCCTTCCAGCAGGATCGCCTCGATTTCCCGACCTCCGGCCGCCGCCAGCCGCTCGGCATGGGCGCGAGTCGTGAACAGGCGCCGGCACTCCGCCCGGCGCAGCAGCACCAGCAGGTCGTCGGGCGGCTGGCTCTCGTCGAGCGGCACCACCGTGGCGCCGGCGGCGACGATGCCGAGCCAGGCCATCGCCCAGAGCGGGCCGGCCGGCGCCAGAAGGCCGACCGTCTCTTGCCGGCCGACGCCGGCCGCCACCAGGCCGCCGGCGAGGCGCCGCGCCGCGCCGGCAAGATCGGCAAAGGACCAGACCTCCCGGTCCGCGCCGGTAAAGGCGACGACGGCGTCGGCGCGGCCCCAGCCGGCAATGCGATCGAGCAGGTCGCGCAGCGTGTCCATGTCGGCAGACCGAGGTCGAGGCCGCATCATCGCCTGCCGACGGGGACCCTGCCCTTGCTTTCAAGCAATCGGCGCCGCCATGGCCCTGTCGCCGGCAGAATGCTATTTTCGTCCCGAGCCCGCGCGCCCGCTTCGTGCATCGGCGCCGGTTCCGTTGCAATGCCGATTTTGATGAGGTCGCCGATGCCGTTGCCGCCGTCCTTCGAGGACCGTCTCAAGCTGCCCCTCATCGCCGCGCCGATGTTCCTCGTCTCGGGGCCCGACCTCGTCGTCGAATGCTGCAAGGCCGGCATTGTCGGCAGCTTCCCGGCCTTGAACCAGCGCGACAGCGCCGGCTTCGAGGCCTGGCTGGTCGAGATCGAGCGGCGGCTTTCCGAGTCGGAGCGGACGAGCGGCGGGCGGGCGGCGCCGTTCGGCGTCAACCTGATCGTGCACGACACCAACCCGCGCTGGCGCGACGATTTGGCGCTTTGCGTCAAGCATCGGGTGCCGCTGATCATCACCTCGCTCGGCGCCGTTTCCGACCTGGTGCACAGCGTGCACGGCTATGGCGGCGTCGTCTTCCATGACGTGATCAACGTGCGCCATGCCCGCAAGGCGGCCGAGGCCGGGGTCGACGGCCTGATCCTGGTCTGCGCCGGCGCCGGCGGCCACGCCGGCGTGCTCAGCCCGTTCGCGCTAGTGCCCGAGGTGCGCAGGTTCTTCGCCGGCACCATCATCCTCGCCGGCGCCATCTCGACCGGGCAGCAGGTGGCGGCGGCGCGGGTAATGGGCGCCGATCTCGCCTATCTCGGCACCCGCTTCATCTGCACGCGCGAGAGCCTCGCCCCCGCCGCCTACAAGGAGATGATCACGACCAGCGCGGCGGCCGACATCGTGTACACCCCGGCGATCTCGGGCGTGGCGGCGAATTTCCTCGCCGCCAGCCTGCGCCAGGCCGGGCTCGACCCTGCCCGCCTGCCCGCCGAGGGCAAGATCGATTTCGGCAAGGAACTCAACGCCGAGGCGCGGGCCTGGAAGACGATCTGGTCGGCGGGCCAGGGGGTCGGCTCGATCCGCGACGTGCCGGCCGTCGCCGATCTCGTCGCCCGCCTCAGGGCCGAGTTCGCGACGGCCGTGGCCGAGACGACGCGGCTGGCCGCGGCCGCGGCATAGCGCCGTTCAGGTCCTCCCGCGCAGCAGCGCCCGCAGGTAATCGGGCGTCAGCGGCTGGCGGTCGGCCCAGACGCCAAACGGCGCCAGGGCATCGTTGACGGCGTTGCAGACGGCGCCGATCGCCCCCATCACGCCGCCTTCCGACATGCCCTTGAGCCCGGCGGGGGTGCGCCGGTTGGGCGTATTCATGGCGACGATCTCGATCGGCGGTATCTCGCAGGCCGTCGGCAGCAGATAGTCGGCGAGCGTGCCGCTGCGCAGCTGGCCGTCGGCGTCGTAGCGCAGGTGCTCGAAGAGCACGCCGCCGATGCCCATGGCGACGGCGCCGTGCTGCTGGCCGGCGACGAGCAGCGGATTGAGCACCGTGCCGCAATCCTCGACCACCAGGTAGCGATTGAAGGCGACCGCGCCGGTGGCAGCATCGACCTCGACCTCGCAGAAATGCGTGGCGTTGGAGAAGGTCAGCGGCGGCGGATCGTAGGCCAGATGCACCTCGAGCCCGGGCGCGAGCCCGCCCGGCAGGCGCAGCGGATCGAGATAGGCGGTGCGCGCGATCTGCGCCAGGCCGATGCCGCTGTCGCTCCAGCGGCCGGCGATCAGGCGCTCGACCTGCCCGCCGACGAGGCGGAGCTCGTCGGGACTGTTGAGGCCGAGCATGGCGGCCGCGATTGCCAGCGCCTTCTTGCGCAGCTCCACCGCCGCCAGATAAAGCGTGCCGCCCGCCGCCGTCGCCCCACGGGCGCCTCGGCTGCCCATGCCGTAGGGCGCGATGTCGGTGTTGCCAAGGCGCATCGTCACCTCGGCGGGGTCGACGCCGAGCCCCTCGGCCACCGCCTGGGCGAAGGCAGTCTCGTAGCCCTGGCCGGTCGCCATCACGCCGGCCGAGGCGTTGATCGCCCCCGAGGGCTCGACCTTCACCCAGGCGGATTCGTGCCCCGATCCCGGAATCCCCGCCGCCTTGTAGAACGCTGAGCCGTAGGTGGTCGATTCGACCACCACGCAAATGCCTAAGCCGAGATGCCGGCCGGCCTTTCGCGCCTCGGCCTGGCGGGAACGGAAACCGGCGTAGCCGATCTCGTCCAGGCCGCGCTCGAGCGTCTCGAAGGGGGTGATGTCCTCGAGCAGGAAGCCGCAGGGCGTAACGAACGGCAGGTCGTCGCGGCGCAGCATGTTGAGCCGGCGCACCTCGACGGGATCGAGGCCGAGCTCGCGGGCGATGCGCTCGATCACCGCCTCCATGACAAAGCTCGCCAGGGCGTGCGGGGCGCGCATCGGCGCGGCGCCGCACTTGTTGGTGAGTACGCCGCGCACCCGGTAGGCGTAGTCGTGGATCTTGTACGGCCCGGGCG
>CAYTWJ010000258.1:0-4998 GCA_964442055.1 uncultured Rhodospirillaceae bacterium
ATCCGCTCGCCGTAGTCCTTGCTGCCGTCGAGCGCGAACAGCACGATCTCGTCGCTAGCCATTGCCGCCCCCCAACCCCCGCGCCCGGCAGGCCGATAGGGCGAGCATGAACGCCCGCCGCGGCGTCTGCAATGGTTCGCCGATATCCTCCGGATTGACGGGCACGCGTCAGCCGCCGCCCGGCGTCTTCGGGGCCGGGCCGGGCGATGCGGCGAATTCGGCAGCGCGCTTCAGCAGATCGATCACCTCCTCGTCGCTGGTCTGCGAGAAATCGGCGTAGAAGGCGCCGATGGCCCAGAACGGCTCGGGCGTTTCCAGGCAGACGACCTCGTCGACCTCGGGGCGCAGCGCCGCCACGGTGTCGGGCGGCGCCACCGGCACGGCCAGGATCAGCCGCGCCGGGCGGGCGCGCCGCACCGCGGCCAGGGCGGCGCGCATGGTCGCGCCGGTGGCGATGCCGTCGTCGACGACGATGGCGCTGCGGCCGGCGATCTCCGGCTGCGGCCGGCCGACGCGGTAGACGCGATGGCGGCGCCCGATCTCGGCCAGCTCGGCCTCGGCATGCTCCTTGAGCCAGGCCGCGTCGAGCTTGAGCATGTTGACCAGTTCGGGGTTGGTGACGATTTCCGGCCGGTCGCCGTCGACCACGGCGCCAACGGCGAGCTCGGGCTGGAAGGGCGCGCCGATCTTGCGCACGATGACGATGTCGAGCGGCGCGTGCAGCATTCGCGCCACCTCGAAACCGACCGGCACGCCGCCGCGCGGCAGGGCCAGCACGAGGGGCTGCGCCGGGCGCAGTTCGGCGAGCCGCGCCGCCAGCCGGCGGCCGGCATCGACCCGGTCGGCGAAAATCTGCCAGTTCATGGCGCCTTCGCCGCCAGATGGCGAAGGAACCAGTCGCGGGCCAGCGCGACGAGCGCGGCCAGCGCGCCCGGCTCCTCGAACAGGTGGGTTGCGCCGGGCACGATCTCGAGCGCCTTGGTGCAGCCGAGCCGCGCGAAGGCCGCCTGGTTGAGCTCGATCACGCCGTAATCATGGCCGCCGACGATCAGCAGGGTCGGCGCCTTCACCTTTTCCAGCACCGGATCGGCAAGGTCGGGGCGTCCGCCGCGCGAGACGATGGCGCCGATCTCGCGGGCGCCGGACGCCGCCGCGATCAGCGCCGCCGCCGACCCGGTGCTGGCCCCGAAATAGCCGATCGGCAGGCCGCGGCATTGCGGCTGGCTCGCCACCCACTCGGCCGCCTCCTGCAGCCGGCCCGCCAGCAGCGGGATGTCGAACACGTTGGCGCGGTCCTCGGCTTCCTCGACGCTGAGGAGGTCGAACAACAGCGTTGCGAGACCGGATGCGTTGAGCTCGCCGGCGACAGAGTTGTTGCGCGTACTCAAGCGGCTGCTGCCGCTGCCGTGCGCGAAGAGGACGACGCCGGCCGCGCGCTCGGGTTGGTCGAGGAAGCCGGGCAGGCGGCGCGGCCCGACCAGCACGTCGGCGCGGCGGGCGGGCTTTTCGCTGCGGCTCCTGCCGGTCATCAGCCTGTCCTTGGCAAATCGCCGTCATTCTGCATATGCCGCATCGCTGGCGAATGTTTTGACTTCGAGCAATAGTCGGTGCCGTCGCGATCCGCCATGACCCCTCGCCATACTAGGAAAATTCTCCCATCCACCGCGCGCCGTGCCGTACCCGGCCCAGCGACCGGCGCGGCCGCGCCGACGCCGCTGGCGACCAAGGTCGCCTTTCTGCTGCGCCCCTCCAGCTACCCGGATCGCCCGGCGCGGGTCGAAGCCGTCGAGACCCACATGTCGTGGGTCTTCCTCACGCGCCGCCATGCCTACAAGCTGAAGAAGCCGATCCGCTTCGCGTTTCTCGACTTCCGCAGCCTCGCCTCGCGCGAGCACTTCTGCGCCGAGGAGCTGCGGCTGAACCGGCGGCTGGCGCCGAAGGTCTATCTCGGCGTCGTCGCGCTGGCGGCGGGGCGCGACGGCGACCTGGAACTGGGCGGCGCGGGGGAGCCGGCCGAGTGGCTGGTCAAGATGCACCGCCTGCCGGCGGCGCGGATGCTGGACGTCGCCATCCGGCGCCAAACCGTTGCCCGCGCCGATATCGACCGCTTCGCCCGACTGCTTGCGCGTTTCTACGCCCGTGCCGAGCCGATCGCGGTCGATCCGGGCGCATATCGCAAACGGTTCGTCGCCGATGCGCGCGAGAACATGCGCGAGTTGACCTTCGCCGAGTTCGGCATGCCGGCCGAGCCGATCGAGCGGGCCGGCGCGCTGCAGCTTCGCTTCCTTCGCCAGGAAGCGAAGCTGCTGCGAGGCCGGGTGGAGGGGCGACGCATCGTCGAGGCGCATGGCGACCTGCGGCCCGAGCACGTTTTCCTGGGTCCGCGGCCGGCGGTGATCGATTGCCTGGAGTTCCGGCGCGAGCTTCGCCTGCTCGATCCGATCGACGAGCTGGCCTTCTTTGCCGTCGAGTGCGACCGCCTGGGGGCGCCGTGGATCGGCGATCGGGTGCGGGAAGTCTATTCGCAAGTCACCGGCGACCGCCCGCCCGAGCGCTTGTGGCTGTTCCACAAGAGCTTCCGGGCGCTGCTGCGGGCCAAGATCGCGCTCTGGCACTTGCGCGACCCCAGCGTGCGCAACCGGCGCAAATGGCCGCGGCGGGCGCGCACCTATATCGGGCTCGCGCTGCGCTACGCCGAAGCGATGGCGGAAAGCGCTATTCCGCCAAGAGAATGAGAGAGCCGCTGTCGCCGATCCCCACCCGGGTGCCGAACCTCTTGCCTTCGCGGTTGAGAACGCCGGCGAGCCAGGCCGCATCGGCGCGCGTGGCGCGGCGCAGGCGGAAGTTGCGAATCTGGAACGGCACCATTTCGAGGCGCGCCAGCCGGCCGGTCTCGCGTCCGACCGTCGCCAGGTACATGAGGACGAGATCGTCGCGGAACTGCTCGTATCCGGAAATGCCCTCGTAGTCGTTGATGAAGTCGCCGCAGCCATAGAGCACCAGCTTGCCGCGGTGGACCTCGAAGGCCTTGGGGTGGTGCGAGGAATGGCCGTGGACGATGTCGATGCCGGCGCCGTCGAGCAGCGCATGGGCGAAGCGCCGTTGCTCGGCCGGGATGTCGTGGCCCCAGTTGCCGCCCCAGTGGATCGACGCCACCGCCACGTCGCCCGGGCGCCTGGCCGCGGCGACCGCCGCCGCCACCCGCTCGACGCTGCGCGACGACAGGTCCTCGAGCAGGCTGAGGCCGGGCTTGCCGGCGCCGGCGGCCCAGTCGCGCGGGATGCCGCTCGACGGCGAGCCGAAGCCGAAGACGAGAACCCGCCCCTGCGGCACGGCCTTGATGGCCGGCGCGGCGGCCTCGACGGCGTCGCGCCCCGCCCCGGCGGTGGCGATGCCGGCACGGGCCAGGGCGGCGAGCGTGTCGACCAGGCCCTGGTAGCCCCAGTCGATGGTGTGATTGTTGGCCAGCACGCAGCAATCGATCGCGGCGGCGCTCAGGCAGGGGGTGTTGGCCGGATGCATCTTGTAATTGATGCCCTTGGGCAGACACTCGCGGCTCTCGGTGATGCTGGTCTCGAGATTGACGATGCGGATGTCGGGCCGCGCCTCGTCGAGCGCCGCCAGCGCATCGCCCCAGATGTAGGCGAAGTCGACGGGGCGCCGGATCGGACCGTTCGCCTCCTCGGCCAACTCGACATAGAACCCGGCCGAGTCGACCACCGGCTCGGCCAGGTAGGGATCGCCGGGATGCGGCAGCACCTGGTCGATCCCTCTGCCGGTCATCACGTCGCCGCAGAGGAAGAGCGAGATCTCGCCGGCATCGCGGCGCGGCACCATCCCGGTCATCCGAATCCGCGCCCGAGAGGCGGCGCGCCGTCAAGCCACGCGCACGCCACCGGGCTCGCGGCCACGAGCGTGCGGGGCTCGCCTTGCGTCAGGCTTCCTTCGTCCAAAACACCCGGATGAAGTAGTCGTCCTCGTTGTAGTGAAAATCGAGCTTGCCGTGGAAGGCGTGCGCGAGTCGGTCGCCGATCCGGCGCGGCAAATGGATGTCGGTGGTGTTGATGATGATCCGGCCGCCCTCCTGCTCGATGTTCATGATGCGGCCGAGCGGATGGTCCTGCTTCTCGGCGCTTTCGAGGTTGCGAACGAGGTGCAGGATCTCGTCCCTATGGCCGGCCAGATAGGACCCTTCGAGGGTGACGACGCCGGCCGGGAATTTGTCATGGATCCTGTGGCAGGCCGGGCAGGGGTGTTCGGCTGCGGCCGGCGGATGCGCGCCCCATGCCCACCGGCCCTCGTGGAAGACCGCGCCGCATCGCGGGCATACGGTCGGGTCCGGCAGCTTGTGGGTTTCCTTGTAGGGATCGATGACGTCGGGCTCCTGGGCATGGCCCGCGGCCCGTCGGCCCTTCAAGGGACCCCGCGGCGGGATGGCTCGCTCTTTCATTTGCTGTCCTCTATGCAATCAAAACCTGATGCGCGCGACCCCGGACGGCGTCGAGCTTGGCCAAAGACTAACACGGCCGGCGGCGAGGAAAATTGCCGCGGGTCAATGCTTGGCGCCGTCCTGGTGCCCGGCCGGCGGTCGGGCCCGTCCGGTCAAGCCTTTTTCAGCTTGCCGCCGAACTTGCAGTAGCCGTCGAGGGTGAGGGTGCTACCGTCCGTCCCGAGATTGCCCTTGACGCGGATCTTGTTGCCGCCGTCGAGCCTCACATCGCCCGAGAAGGCGCCGCCTCCGTCGAGGGGAAAGTCGAACTTCCGCAGCGTCCGGCCCTCCTGGTAGAAGTCGCCGACGGCGCGGCCGTCGCGGGCCGAGACGTTGATCGTCATCTTGTAGCGCGTGCAGTTGTTCGAGCCCGTGCCGTAGCCCTGCCAAGTCCATTTGTCGGGGTCGGCAATCGCCGGCGCGGCGACGGTCAGCGCGGCCGCCAGCACGGCCATTCGGGTGAAAGTCACGATGTCCTCCAAAAATCGGTTCGGGCGCCAGCATACTAG